>JAJDDU010000428.1 GCA_029260155.1 Phycisphaerae bacterium
CGCTCCGCCGCCGCCCGCCAACTCGGCATCAGCCTCCGCAAGCTCTACTACCGCCTCGCCCAGTATCAGGATCAGGGGTTCCTCGATTGAATCGCACTGGCCGGAACGCACTCACGGACGAGCCGTACGGAACAGTATTCGAAACCGCCGACAAGAGGTTGAGAATCGCGGAGTCGGCAACGATGGAAGTGCGAAGGCCGTTATCGTATCATGCGTGCCAAGAAGTCCGTGTAGATAGGAATGCGATGAACCCAATCCTCCCAAAACTACCGGCACCGGGCAGACGCCGCCCGATTCGCGTCGAGGACAGTGTCAAGCTGTCGCAGGCGATCCTGCATTGCGCAAACCGTGGACTACCGCGTGCCGATTTCCTTCGCGAGGTTTCCGAGCTGCTTCTCGATTTCTCCGGCTGCGATGCGATAGAAGTGCGTCTGAACGACGGTGATCTGCATTATTTATGGGAGGCGGCCCGTCGGCCGAGAAAGACCGTCCGGTTCGACCTCGCCCGCTGGTTGCGGACCGAGTCCGGCCGCGTGATCCCGGCCTCAGCCGAGAACACGAGCATCGAGCTCGTTTGCAAGGATGTTGCGCTTCAGCAATTCGATTCCGCTGCGGACTTTTTCACCGACAACGGGAGCTTCTGGACGTGCGATGCATGGACGCCAGCGGATGCGGGCACAGCAGGTGGGATCCCTGCACACTCCGAACCCTGGTGTGTGGGCGGGCACTACCGGTCGCTTGCTGTCATCAGGTTCGTAGTAGATGACGAGACGGCTGGGCTCTTGCACATCAAAGCTGAACACGCAGACTCATTGAGTTTTGAGGAAGTCGAATTCTACGAGGGAATCGCGCAAACGCTCGGGCTGGCAGTCGCGGACCGGCGTGCCGAGGCGGCGTTGCGCGAACGTGTCAAGGAGTTGACGTGTTTGTACGGCATCGCGCAGCTAGTCGAACGGGCAACAAGTCCGTTGTGCGAGATGCTGGAACGTATCGTGGGGTTTCTTCCTCCCGCTTGGCAATACCCCGAGGTAACGACAGCCAGAATTGTGCTTGATGGGCACGCCTATTCAACGCCTGGATTCAGGCGAAGTGGACATATGCAATCTGCGAGCATCGTTGTCCGTGGCCGGCAGCGTGGCGTCGTCGAAGTTGCGTACGTCGAAGAGAGACCTGAGTTCGCGATTGGCGCGTTTCTCAAAGAGGAAGAGAAACTGATCCGTGCCGTGGCCAGAGAGGTGGCACTGATTGTGGAACGCACGGAATCCACGGAGGAGAAGACGAGGCTTGAGCAGCAACTTATTCACGCGGACCGTCTGGCTACCATCGGAGAGTTGGCCGCAGGCGTGGCGCACGAGTTGAACGAGCCGCTGGGGAGTATACTGGGTTTCGCTCAGTTAGCGGAGAAATGTCCGGGCCTACCCGAGCAGGCGGGGCGGGACATTAGAAAAATCGAAAACGCGTCGCTGTACGCACGAGAAGTGATAAAGAAGTTGATGGTCTTTGCTCGCCAGATGCCGGCGAGGAAGATGAAGGTCAGCCTGAACGGAGTAGTCGAAGAGGCGTTTTTCTTTCTGGAAGGCAGATGCGTGAAAGGTGGTATCGAAGTGGTCCGTGAGCCGGCCTCGAATCTGCCCGAGGTTACCGCCGACCCAGCGCAGCTCAAACAGGTACTGGTCAACTTGGTGGTCAATGCTATTCAGGCGATGCCCGACGGAGGAACGCTCACGGTGAGTACACGAGCGGGCGATTCCTGCGTGTCGCTTGTCGTGCGAGATACCGGTAGCGGTATGGATGAGAAAACCGTCGAGAAGATCTTTCTGCCCTTCTTCACGACGAAAGATGTGAACGAAGGCACGGGGCTGGGCCTGGCGGTAGTGCATGGAATCGTCACCGCGCATGGTGGTACGATTGACGCTGCGAGCCAGCCAGGCCACGGTACTCGTTTCGAGATCCATCTTCCGACCACCGTGCCGGAAGAAAGTCAGGAGGTTGACCATCATGGCGTCCGCGACTGAGAGGGAGCGCATCCTAGTAGTCGATGACGCTCCCGATACGCTGGAGTTGATCGAGCGGAACCTGAGAGCGAGCCGGTATGAGGTCTTCACCGCTCGGGGCGTCGCAGAAGCCATTCGTATCCTTGATAGCGTGCAGATCGATCTAGTCATCACTGATCTGAAAATGCCCAAGGTCAGCGGGATGGACTTGGTCCGGCATGTCCGGGAGAATCTCAAAGACACCGAAGTCATGATGATTACCGGCTATCCAACGGTTGAAGGCGCGGTAACGGCCATGAAGACCGGATCTCAAGAGTATCTCACCAAGCCCTTCACCGACGAGGAACTACTCTCAACCGTCGACCGCGTTCTGGATGTGCAAAGAGCGCGCCGCAACGTGAACGGCGCGTCGGACGCACCGCTTTCGCCGTTCTGTGGTTTGATCGGTGAATCCAAGGCGATGCGCAATGTGTTCCGCGCAATCGGAAAAGCCGCGTCCTCCAAGGCAACAGCCCTGATCTCGGGCGAGAGTGGCACGGGGAAGGAACTGGCCGCCCGCGCGATCCACTACAGCGGCCCGCAGGCGTCCGCCACATTTGTCCCGGTCAATTGTGGCGGAATCCCCGAAAACCTTCTGGAGAGCGAGCTGTTCGGGTACGTCAAAGGTGCGTTCACCGGAGCCAGCGAGTCCCGTGCTGGCTTCTTCCAGGTGGCTGACGGCGGAACCATCTTCCTCGACGAGATCGGCAACACAAGCGTGCACATGCAAGCCCAACTACTTCGGGTACTCCAAGACGGAGAGATCCAAATGGTCGGGTCTGCCCGGCCTCGACATGTAGACATCAGGATCCTTGCCGCGACCAACAAGAACCTCGAATCCCTCGTCAAGAACGAACTCTTCCGGGAGGATCTGTATTTTCGCTTGAACGTCCTTACGATTTGCATGCCACCGCTGCGCGAGCGCGAAGATGACATCCTCTTGCTGGCAGCCCACTTCGCGACGAACTTCGCGGAGGAGCTGGGCAAGGCCGCGCCTAATCTCTCGGACGCAGTCGTCAGTGTGCTGAGGAGTTACCATTGGCCCGGAAACGTGCGCGAGCTCCAGAACCTCGTTCAACGGCTGGTGGTCATGGCGGAAGGAGACGTGATCGAGGTTCCGGACCTTCCTCCCATGATGCGCTTCTCCGCAGGAAGGGGAGCGGGGCTTGATCGGACCTTGGCTGAAGTAGAAACAGAGCACATTCGCAACGTTCTTGCCGGCGCCAACGGCAACAAGGTCCGAGCAGCCAAGATACTCGGCATCGACCGAAAGACGCTTCGCGAGAAGCTCAAGGCATCCGAATCCGAGTCAGCGTGAACCGTAGGCGCTGAGACTTTTCTCCCCACTGGTTCAAGCTTCCTCAGTCAACCGCTGGTTGATTGGTCGCTTCGTTGCGGCGGAGCCAATGCTGCATGGTTCATCGCGGCCGCTCCAAGCCACTGTCAGACAAGGCGTTGCGTTGATCACGGTCTATCCTCACACCGGTCCGATGCTGCCACATTCCTCAGTCGGCGCAGTGGTACACCATGTGCTCACTCCTGTTGTGTAGCAAGCGTTGGCTGACGGCGCCGCTCAATTGGAGTAAAGCACAACAGGGAGACCGATCATGCATAAAATGCGTCTATCCAAACCGCCCGGTTTTCAAGCAGATCGAAGTGAACACGTGGGAGTCGAGCCTGCGACCAAGCGCGGCCAAGCCGAGGAGTCCGTCGTGTCCACAGGGCTTTGTAGCACCTGCAACAACTTGCCGACCTGCACGCTTCCACGCTGCGATCAGCATCCGGTGATGTTCTGTGAAGAATTCGATGGTGTTGTCAGAGCCGCCACGCCTGTGGCAATGACAGAGAGGGTATCGCCGGCGATGCAAGATCAACGATTCTGTGAATCGGAGCACTCATCGAAACACCGCGGCTTGTGCCGAACCTGCGAACATCGAGAGGGCTGCACGTTTCCGAAGTCAGAGGGTGGCGTCTGGCAATGCGAAGAATTCGTTTAGCGCCGGCCGTGGCGGTTCATCCAGTCGTGGACGACTCGCCTGAGAATCCATACTGGTTTGAAACGGTTTGTATTCAAAGGAGAAACAATAGTGGCTTCAAAACCCCTTACGGGAGCGCCCTCCAGTATGGTCGGCGATAATGGCCGGAAGGCGATCTCTACGCCAAATGACCGCGGTGTGGTTGGATCGCGGCCGCCTTCGATGGAATCGTCCAACTCTCAACCTTCGGCGCCGGTGAAGCGGAAGAGTGTCTATGAAAACGTGATGGCTCAGTTCGACAAGGCCGCCGATCTGATGCACCTCGATGCGAACATCCGAAAAATCCTAGCGAAGACGGAGAACGAGATATCCGTCAACTTCCCCGTGAAGATGCACACTGGCCAGGTTGAGATGTTCACGGGCTATCGAATCCAACACAACGACGCTCTCGGGCCTTTTAAGGGAGGCCTGAGATACCATCCGAGTGTCGATCGTGATGAAGTGCGAGCGTTGGCAGCATGGATGACCTGGAAGGCCGCCATCGCGGAAATCCCATTCGGCGGTGCGAAGGGGGGGCTGCAAATCGATCCGTCTGACTATTCGGCTGCCGAGTTGGAGCGGATTACGCGACGGTTCGCCTATGCGCTTGGTGACAACATTGGCCCCGAGTACGACATTCCCGCTCCGGATGTGAATACCAATTCCCAGATCATGGCGTGGATTCAGGACACGTATCTTTCAACGATATCCCCACACGAACGGCATCGGAACATTCATGTCGTTACCGGCAAGCCGGTCGTTTCGGGCGGCAGCCTCGGGCGTGATAAGGCAACCGGTCAGGGTGTCGTGTTCACCATCGAGCAGTGGGCTGAGCATCGCGAAGTATCGCTCGAAGGGGCTACATTTATCGTCCAGGGTTTCGGAAATGTCGGCTCGTGGGCTTCGCGACTGCTGACGCAACTCGGTGCGAAGCTCATCGCCGTCGAGGATGCGACTGGTGGTATCCGAAACCGTGACGGTATCAATCCCGACGATCTCCTCGAATACGTTCACACGCATGGCGGTGTGCGCAAGTATCCCAAGGGCGAGTTCGTGGATCACATCATGTTCCTGCGGACTGAAGCTGATGTGTTCATTCCCGCAGCCCTGGGGAATCAGATTACTGCCGAGACAGCCCCGTGGCTGAACGTCCGCTTAGTGGCCGAGGGCGCTAACGGGCCGACCACCCCGGAAGGTGACGCGGTTCTCCAACAGCGAGGTATCGATGTCATCCCCGACATCCTCTGCAATACCGGCGGCGTCATCGTCAGCTACTTCGAAGGGCTTCAGAACAAGCGCAAGGAGTTTTGGGATCTTGAAGAAGTGGATCGCAAGCTACGCAAGAAGATAACCAGCGCGTACAAACGCGTCTACGACGTCGCCACCGAGAAGAAAACCGATTGGCGCACCGCAGCCTACATCGTCGCCCTCTCGAGGCTTGAAATGGTGTACAAAGATCGCGGGATCTTCCCATAGCGAGGCCCATGGCAACGCCCGGTTGTCGCATGTGTATCGCGACGAAATTGTCGATCCCCAGGGCCCAAAACCCCGGCAGCGCCCCGCCCGCAAATCAACGGATCACCTCTGTAGTTATACATATGTGGAGACCATTGCCCGGCGAGCGGCTGGCGGCGGACGGCAGGAACAAACAGCAAATGCGCCCACAACCAAACGAACCCATCTATGTAGCGAGTCATGTCAACATAGACTTTCCCCGGGCAGCGTTTTTCCCGCTGCTTGCGAGGCGTCTCATCGTTCGCGAGCAACTGCTTCGGCCTAGCCGTTTTCCCGGATGCACACCGGCGAACGCTACCCGATGCCGGTGGGAGACGCCCTCGCTACTATATCTTCATTTTAAAGCGATGCGTTAATGTTGCTCGGTAACCTAACCCTTTTTCCAGAACTGACTTGCGACGCAACCGGGCTTCGCCACCGCACCAACGTCCCGCGACGCACCGAAAAACGAACCCATTCTTCGTCCCGATCAAGTCGCGACCGCCCCAGCACGCCCCGCGTCCGAATCGTCAATCGTCAATCGAAAATCGCCAATTCCCGCCGTCTCTTGCATCCGACGCCCGCTTTCAGTATTCCTTCCCCCATGTTCTGGACAAAGTTCTTTATTCCGACCGTGAAGGAAACGCCGCACGATGCCGTCGTTCCTTCACACGTGCTGATGATCCGATCCGGCATGCTGCGACAGGTCGTAGCAGGGGCCTACGCCTACTTGCCGCTCGGGTATCGCGTTCTGCAAAAAATCACAAACATCATCCGCGAAGAGATGAACCGCGCAGGAGCAATCGAGCTCAACATGCCGGCCATGCATCCCATCGAGATATGGGAGGAAAGCGGCAGGGCGGAGATCATGGGCGACACGCTCATCCGCCTGCACGATCAGCCTTGGCGGCGCGGCACCGTCCTCGGGCCCACGCACGAGGAGATCATCACCGACATCGTGCGGTCGTACATCAACAGCTACAAGCAACTCCCCATGAATCTCTACCAGATTCAGACCAAGTTCCGCGACGAGCAGCGCCCAAAGAGCGGCGTTCTGCGCACGCGCGAGTTCCTCATGAAAGATGCCTACTCGTTCGACGTCGACAAGGACGGACTCGACGTAAGCTACGACAAGATGTACGCCGCCTACTGCCGTATCTTCGAGCGTAGTGGTCTGCCCTACACGCCTGTTGAGGCGGACTCAGGCCCCATCGGCGGCGATGCTTCGCACGAGTTCATGGTCGTCACCGATGCCGGAGAAGACTACCTCGTTCGCGCGGGGGACGGTTCCTACGCAGCCAACGTGGAACGCGCCGAAACCGAGCCCATCGCAGATCTCGGGTGCGACAGCATGGACGAAGTTAAGGAGGTTCACACGCCGGGAATGTCGACCATCGAGCAGGTCTCGACGTTCCTCAAGTGTCAGCCCTCTGACATGATCAAGACGGTCATCTTTCAGCACAGCGAGGGACTCCTCGTGGCACTCGTTCGAGGCGACCACGAAGTCAACGAAGCCAAGCTCAGACGATTCACCGGCGTCACCGGCCTCGCAGCCGCCACGCCCGAGCAGATTGAAGAACTCACCGGCGCGTCGGTCGGTTTCGCGGGCCCGGTCGGCATGAAGGCACGGGTTGTTGTGGATCAGGCTGTCACAGTCATGCACAACGCCGTAACGGGTGCGAACAAGACAGAGTACCACATCACCGGCGTGAACGCGGGACGCGACTACGAGATCAAGGAAACCGCCGACATCCGCTACGCGGTGGAAGGCGACAGGGCGCCGAACGGCTCGCCGCTCACCTTCGAGAAGTGCATCGAGGTTGGCCACGTGTTCAAGCTGGGTACGAAGTACTCCGACTCGATGAACGCCACGTTCCTCGACAAGAACGGCTCTGCTACGAAGTTCATCATGGGCTGCTACGGCATCGGCGCTAACCGCATTCTCGCCGCTGCCATCGAGTCGTTCCACGACGACAACGGCATCTGCTGGCCGATCAACATCGCGCCGTTCGCCGTGCACATCTGCGCCCTCGACCAGCGTGACGAAAACGTCATGGCCACCGCCGCGAAACTGCACGACGCGTTGGAGTCAGCCGGCATCGACGTTCTCTGCGACGACCGCGACGCGCGCCCGGGTTTCAAGTTTAAGGACGCCGACCTCATCGGCTGCCCGATTCGCTTGACCGTCGGCAAGCGGGGTCTCGCGGACAACATCGTCGAGATCAAGGTCCGCACGGAGGAAGAAGTCCAAAAGGTCTCGCCCGACGAAGCTTGCGCCGCCGTCAAGGCGATCATCGAACGCCTATCTTGACAGCGTGTATTCGCTTCGATAGCGTGAACATGAAACTCTGGACGCATGGATAGCGGGCCCTGATGCGGGGCCTTTTTGCTGGGACGCGCGGGATTGCGCTCGCGGGAAGCTACGCCAATGAGCAACTCGGAACAAGGACACACCTGCGTTGTGGGCCTCGCTTGGGGCGACGAGGGCAAGGGGAAGATCGTCGACCTGCTTTGCGAGTGCTACGATTTCGTCGTGCGCTTCAACGGCGGTGCCAACGCGGGCCACACGGTGTGCATTGGTGATGAGTCTTTCGCCTTGCACTTGCTGCCCAGCGGCGTGCTGCATCCGGAAAAGACCTCGGTCGTCGGGCCCGGTGTGGTAATCGACCCGAGTGCGATACTTGAAGAGATCGACGGGCTGGCCAAACGCGGCGTTCGCGTCGGCGAGAACCTGCGCATCAGCGACCGGGCGCACGTGGTCATGCCATACCACAAACTCGAAGACCAACTCAGCGAGTCAAGCGCACAACAAGGCGGACAAATCGGCACGACGGCCCGAGGCATCGGGCCTTGCTACGCGGACAAGATGAGGCGGACGAGCGCCGTTCGCATCTGCGACCTTATGAACTTCGACAGTCTCGAACCGCGCCTGCGCGAAATCGTATGCGCCAAACGCGTCGGGCTAAGCGCTGTGTACGGGCAGGACGTTGTGTTGGATGTCGATGTGATCATCGCGTCGCTGCGTGCGGATGCGGCACGCCTGAAGTCGTTCGTTACCGACACCGGTGTCTTGCTTCAAGAGGCTGTCGCTACGGGCCGGCGGATTCTCTTCGAAGGGGCAAACGGTACGCTTCTGGACATCGACCATGGCACTTACCCCTATGTGACATCCAGCGGAACGACGGCCAACAGTGTTGCGCCCGGTGCGGGTGTTTCCGCGCGCACTGTCAGTCATGTGGTCGGCGTGACCAAGGCCTATGCGACACGCGTGGGCCGGGGTCCGTTCGTCAGCGAACTGAACAACGAAATCGGAGACCACATCCGCACGCAGGGCAACGAGTTTGGCACGACCACGGGACGACCTCGGCGATGCGGCTGGTTCGATGCGGTCGTTAACCGGTACAGCGCGTCGCTGGGTGGTGTTACCGAGATTGCCCTGATGCACTTGGACACGCTGTCGGGGTTCGACGAAGTTGGCATGTGCGTCGGCTACCGCCTTGACGGTCGCGACATCACGACGCCGCCGGCGCATGTGGATCAACTGGAGCGTGTGGAGCCGGTTTTCGAGATGTTCCCCGGCTGGAGCGAGGATGTGTCGCGGGTTGGCACTATCGAGGAACTCCCCGAGAATGCTAAGCGATATTTGCGTCGCGTCGAGTCGGCCGTCGGTGTGCCGATTACGATCGTCAGCGTCGGCCCTGAGCGATCACAGACGATCATCGGTGCAACGTGCGCAATGACGGAGGTCAACGATGCGGCATCAAGCTGAAACGTCATGAGCACGAAACCTCTTGATTCCGCGTCTGAACTCGGCCTTGAGCCCAGCCAATTGCCGCGGCACATCGCCATCATCATGGACGGCAATGGGCGGTGGGCCAAGCGCCGGCATCTGCCGCGGATCGCGGGGCACGAACGCGGGGCCAAATCGGTGCGCGCGATCGTCACGCATTGCGCACGGCTTGGCATCGAAGCGCTTACCCTGTACAGCTTCAGCGCCGAAAACTGGAAGCGACCCCGGAAAGAGGTCGACTTCCTGATGGGTCTGTACGGCAGATACCTGGTGGCGGAACGCAGAGAGATCATGGACAACAACGTTCGCTTGATCCACATCGGCAGTCGTGACGGGTTGCCTGCGGTCGTGCTCCGCGAGATGGATATCACGATCGAGCAAAGCCGCGACAACACCGGGCTGAAACTCTGCCTCGCACTGAACTACGGCGCACGCGACGAGATTCTCCGGGCCGTGCGCTCCATCGCCGCAGACGTCCGCGATGGCAAGATTGCCCCGGATGACATCGACGAACAGCTCATGAGCGATTCGCTGTACACCGCTGGGATTTGTGACCCGGACCTGCTGATTCGCACCGCCAATGAGCGGCGTCTGAGCAACTTCTTGCTCTGGCAGGTGAGCTATGCGGAGTTGTACATCGTCGATTGCTTGTGGCCTGATTTTCGCGCGTCGCACCTCGACGATGCCATCCGAGATTTCGCAAGCCGCGAGCGCCGTTACGGCGACACGCAACCTCCCCAAGCGACGTAGCCGAAGCGCACTTCGATTCTCTCGTCGGAACCGAACCAAACGGCCGATGGAATCCTGACGGCCTTCACTGCGCTGCAATCGAGTTCGGCAGCGCACGAGATCGACAGCAACCGCACCGGAGCGAAATCATGCGTACGCCCGTGATCGAAACGCTTTGCATCTCGACGTTCGCGTTATTGTGCTCCACGAGCGCGGCGTGTTCCGAGCCAGTGTTTCGGGGCTTGGGCGACCTTCCTGGGGGCGAGTTCTTGAGCAGGGCGTACGGCGTCTCAGGCGATGGGTCACCCATTAGCCCCCGTTCAGTCAAGGCAAAAAA
>JAJDDU010000429.1 GCA_029260155.1 Phycisphaerae bacterium
GAAAGCACACCGGTCAAGTCACGTCATCACAGGCTCTTGCGGCCGACTCATCTGCGCGTTCGGCTTTTCGATCTGGACGTCATCGAGGGTTACCTGCCGTGTAGCGCTCAATGAAACGGTCCAGCTCCGCCCGCCGGTAGAAGATCCTCTTTCTGATTTGCGTACCCCGGAACATCCTTTGCTCTCGGTACCGTCGAAGCGTGGCACACGGGTCGGAGATGTTGACCGTGTCCAGACGCAAGTACCGAATCGCCTCTCCCGCCGTCAGCAACTCCGGGCATGGCTGTGGCGGCTCACCCGGCAATACCGGACCCAGGAATCGCACCGCACACGGACTGCTGGCCAACAGAGTATCCCTGTTCATGTCATATTCCCCATCAACAGGTGGGCGCTGCAGACGCCAGCGTCTTGTCAACACGAGAAGCCGCCTCGCTACGGGATCGCCCACGTCCTCACAGTGACGCTTCCAGACATCGACCAATGGTCCGATGTGTCCGAGAACGCCAAACTCCCTCGCGCCGCAGAAGGATGTGTTCCCAGCATACCGCATCGTGCAGTTGTCCAGCGCTTACGTCGCAATCGCAGATGCGTGCGGTGTTTGGAATACTCGCCCACTGACAACCAAGTAACGGTTGTGGCGAAGTGCCGGCAGGGGGGGATCAGGACGCCAAGTGGATCAGCGGCTGACCGCAGAAGTGAAGTGTCGGGCACTCGCCAAATGTCCCGATCCAATGTCCCACTTTACTGGCACCCGACACAGGCCGCTCATGCCCGGTCTGCACCCTCCGCGCAAGCAACCAGCCCCGCTGACACGGTAGATGTGCTACGCCTTCAAGATGTGCTTCGTCCAAACTTCACCACTGATTCGGTGAGTTGTGCCATGATACTCTAGTCTTGCGACCAATGCTAACGACGCCCCGCCCCGCCACGCACCGACAGGCGGGTCGCCCAGCAACGTCTACCCGCCGCCGAACTCAGCCTGGGACCCAGCGAAGTCCACTAGGTCCACATCGTTGTCGACATCGAAATCGAACACGTCACAGCCATTCGCGAGAGGACCGCCGTCCGGACCGGTTACGCAGTTTAGCCAGTGGACGTAGTCATTCAGATCAACATCGCAATCCGAATCGAAATCGGCTGGTCCCAGTTCCGTAACAGCTAAGGGCTCGCAGAACAATAACCTAAACGACTCACGGTTTCGCATGCCTGTTCCTACGGGTCCGCCGCAGTTACGCTCATTTACGTTGTTCCTGCACGGCGCCTAACCCTTGTCTCGCCGTAGCTTGTGTGCCAGGAGGCGTTAAAGCAATCTGAGAGTTGTCGCGGCGAAGATGGGCCCGGATGTGCTGCTGCGGTAGGCGGTCAGGGCGTTGATCGGACTGTGTGCCCTTCTGCCTGAGCAGGCCGGTTGAATCACCGCCACGTGGATCTCTCCACGAAGGATCTTCAATCCGACGATCACGGAAGTTCCACTCGACGCACACCGCGACGAGTGTTGTAGGTTCGACGATACTCTTCGTGAGCTAGCGTGTCGGGGTAGCGCTCGGACTCCCCGTAGGGGTAGCCGCTCATCCCGTGGAACGGAAGGGGCGTTACGGTACCCGAGTACGTTGTGTTCAGGTCGCCATCCTTGACCCAGCCGTCGGCGTAGAATACGAAATCTCGCGTCCATCCGTCCGGCAACTCCGGGAGGTCGGCTGCATCGAAGCGCATGCACAACTCGTCGCCCGGCCCGAAGATGACATACATGTCATCGGCGGCCACCAGAAGCGGCGTGACATCACCGTAGCGCGTGAGGCGACCGGCGGGCGGTCCCCACGGACCGCTCGCAGAAGGATCGGCGTACTTGAATTGCTCGGACCCGTACGAATCGCGTGCGATGCGCGAGAATCCGCGATAACGCAACGATCCGCGTTTGACCGGCAGTTCAGTCACGCGACACCGGTCTGCTTCATCCCGCGTCGAGATGAAGATACGGTCGAAGTAGATGCACATGTTCGTCGAGAGGCGGACGCCGCGCTGCTCGCTCGGAAAGCGTCCAGGTAGATCGACGGGCACGACGATGCCCTTGCTCGTCGGTAGTCCGACCGAGGGGATCACGGTCCGCCACGTTCCCGTCTCATCCTCGACTTCGAGCGACAATGGTTCGAATTGGAAGCGGGGATCCTGCGCGATCGCCATGACGGTGCTTGAATCGGGCCAGTAGATCCAGCCGTCGAGAAACAGCAACAGGTTTTCATCATTCGACACGCGGCCGAAATCAAGGGTCAGCGTGTGGGTCTCAGCGAGTCCATCGTAATGCGTCAGGGGGAATACTGGAAAGCGTCCGTCGCGCCTGCGCACGAGATCGAGCACGTCGTTGCCTCGATCATCGGATGCCGACCTAGGAACAATGCGCTCGGATACGGCGAAGAACTTGTCCACGGGAAACGGCGGGGCGGTGAACATCTCGTTGGGGATCACCTCGAGCGCGGCGGGGTGATCCACAACGCGAAGGCTGATCTGGTCGGCGTACATCAGTTCCCGCAGGTCTTCCGTCAGACGCAGTTCATAAGCGCCGTCGCGGGCGACAAGTTGATCGGCCTCGATCTTCGTCAGCTCCGTGCAATCCGGTTGGTGGTAGACACCGGGCGCCATCGGCACTCCCAGCGGACCGATTCCGAGAATCTCGTTGACGAGTTCGAACGTCGATCCGTTGTAGGCCCAGAGGAATCCACACGACGCAGACACGCGGACGCGCTCCGGGATCGTCAGCGTTGTGTTGACTGACGGCTCTATGACGTTTTGGGCGACACCGTTGGGCCAGATGACGCGCACGACATCGGCATTCGCCAGCCGCCCGAGCCCGAAATGCACGCTGCCGCCGCGCATGATCTGACGCTGGTAGTGCCCACCCGAGGCAAGTTCCACAGTCGCGCCGCATCCGCGCCGGTTGACCTTCTTCCCCACGAGCTTGACTTGGAGCCAGTTGGATGCCTCTGACGCGTTGTCGAGGAGTACGAGACCGCGGTCGCGCGTGTGCAGCACGATGTCTTCGTCTCCGTCGCCGTTGACGTCCCCAACGCCCACGTCCGCGATGCTGCCGAACGAGTCGCCGAGGCCGACCCGACGAGAAACGTCCACGAACCGGCAGGGTCCGTTGCCGGCGAGAAGGCACAGGGCTGTCCCCGGCTTGTTCGTGAGCAGCACATCGGGCCAGCCGTCATTATTGAAGTCCAGAATGCTCATCCCGCCGACACCTGCATTGGACATCGTCTCGGGGATCGCGATGGTCCTGCCCTCCATCGACGCATTGCTATTGTTGATGTAGAGCGCGAGTTGGTTCCCCACGGCGATCAGCAGGTCTGACATGCCGTCACGATTAAAATCGCCCTCGGCCGCCGCCCAGACCTGCCCTATCAGCGGCGGTGAAAACGAGCCCGCGCTCTTCAAAGTGCCCCGCCGATCATTCAAGAAGAGGTGCGCGGGGCCATTTGCGTCAACGGCTAGGAAGTCCATGTCGTCATCGCCCTCGAAGTCCGCGGCGAGCAGATCACGCGTCTGTGCGGGGTCAACGAGCAGTCCGGCCCCATCCGTCTGATCCGAGAACGTGCCGTCACCGTTGTTCCGAAGCAGCGCGTTGAAGGCTCCCGGAAGCGCGTCGGGGAACAGAAACGACTCACCTTCCGGCGGACGGGCAAGATCGAGTTCGTTTCCAATCAGAATGTCCAGGTCGTTGTCGTGATCGTAATCGACGAAGATGACTTTGCCCCCGTACTGAGGCTCGTCGACGCGCGCCTTGCGGGAGACGTCTTCGAAGGTACCGTCGCCCTTATTGCGGTACAACGTGTTGGGTCCGGCGTTGGCGACGTAGATATCGACGTGGCCGTCATTGTCGAAGTCACCGAACTCGGCATCCAGTCCGTGATGCGCGTCACCTACGCCCGCCTTGTCGGTGACATCTGCGTACGTGCCGTCGCCGCGGTTGCTAAAGAGCTGGTTCTTCGCGGCGTCGGCGTCGCCACCGCAATTGACAACATAAATGTCCACGTCGCCGTCAGCGTCGTAGTCGTCGAGGGCAATCGCGCCGCCCAGTTGTAATCCGTACTCGGTCAAGACGCCTTCAGGGTCGTATCGCTCTCGTTCGAGGAGGACGGGAAGGGCAACCGACGATACGGGTGACGATGTGCCGGTCGCAAGGCCGGACGCCGTCGTGACCTCGATAAACCGCGCATCGGAATCGTGCGCGGGGGCGAGGTCCGCGGTCAATCGCGGGGCTTGAATGATGTACGTGTAGCGGCTGCGCTCCAACGCCTCGACGGTCTTTTCTGACTCGTCGACCGTCTCCCTGACGCGAGCGAAAATCTCCCTGTGTCGCGCAGCGCTGTCCACATCGCCGAGCCTTCGATGGAGGGTAATCAACTGGTAGTGCGCGCTGGGGTGATTGGGCTGCAATTCCGCCGCTCGCAGAAAACAGGCGAGCGACTCATCGTGCTTGTCGAGATTCTTCAGGCATGCGCCGGCGTTGTACCATGCGCCGAAGCAGTCGGCGTCCCTGTCGGTTACTTCCCTCAGGCTGGCGAGTGCTTCCTCGTACTTGCGTTGCCGCGAGAAGATGATGCCTCGAAGATACCGCGCGCCCAGCAGATCAGCGTTGAGCTCCTGCGCGCGATCGAGGCTTCGGTGTGCGTCCTCGTACTGCTTGGCGCGCATCAGTACGACGGCGAGATTGAATTGGTCGATGGCGGATTCGGGGGCGAGGGCGACGCAACGCCGATACGCTTCGATCGAATCGGTGAAATGGTCGTTTTCGTAGTGCGCCTTGGCCACGTGTCTGCGCGCGTCCAATTCCGCGGACACATCGGCCGATTCCTGTTGTGCAAGGGAGCCACCCGCCCACACGGTCGCCATGGCAACGATCACTACGGGCAGACGCGGATCGATAAGCACTTGGCATTGCTCCTTACAACACGGGCAGTTGCCCTTTCGGCTCACTTGACCCACACGCGGGACAGATCAGTGTCCACCGGGTCTTCGAGACCGCGCAGCCGGCGGACGTATTCAATGGTCTCGTCGGGCGACTGTCGCAAGAGCTCCAGACGATGCCGGAGCTCGGGTGAATCCGCGTACTCGCGTAAACCGTCCTCCCACGCGCGACGAGCGTTGGCGAGGTTCTCTTCGAGACCTTCGCCGCGATTCTTGACGTATGCGTCACCGAGTGCGGCGTAGCCAAGGGCGAAGTAGCTGCGCTGCTTGCCGGGCGGAAGCGCCCTCTGCATCGATATCAACTCCGAAAAGTCCGCGATGGCTAGCGGGGCGTGGCCGAGCTTGCGCGGCCAGTGCAGATGATTCATGCCGCGTACGTACTTGGCTGTCCAGCAGGTCGGATCGAGTTTGAGCACTCTCCGCAGTTCGGCGAGTGACTTGTTCGACAGCTTGCCCTGGCTGACGATGCCGAGCTTGGGATACGGCATCTTGTCGACGTAGGCCAAAGCCTTGTTCAACCGCGCCATGATCGAATCGGGGTGTCGCTCCACCAAGTCCTCGAACAGGCGGATCGACCTGTCAAAGCAGGTCTGGCCGTACTCGCGCACCATCGCTCGATAGGTGTTGGAGTACACAAGGCAATCGGGGGCCAGCTGGATCGCGCGTTCGAGTTCACTCAGCGCTGCGTTGCGCCGGCCCCGCTGGTCCAGGACAAGCGCGAACTCATATCGTTTCTGCGGATCGTCCGGCGTACCAGTGACCTCGCGCTTCAACTTCAGGTACTCCGCTTTGAATCTAGTCTGCTCCTCCCAGGACAGTTCGGGCTCCACTTCACCAGAACGCCCGGCCGTCTTCACCGCGGCCCTTTCGCGCGCCACCTCCAGTTTGCGGGCTTCGATCTGAGCCTCGCGGAAACGCTTGCGGTCTTCCAGAAATGCGGTAGGCGTCTTCTCGACATAGCGCTCGATGCGGTTCGGCTTCACATTGTTGATCCGCTCGACATAGCCTGTGGGCCAGCGCAACTCGACATAGTCGATGCTCTCACGATTGCCGAGGCCGAAGTGCATCCGGTAAGGACCCTGACTGTGGTCGCCGTTTCCGCCGTCCAACTCGCGGATTTGCGACAGGCCTTCCGACACGACCGTGACGCGCGTGCCGATGGCGTCTCGATTGCAGTTGTTGCCAACAAGCTCAACTTGGAGCCAGTTGTGACGATTCCCGATGTCGTTGCGATAGAGCACGCCGTCCTGATCCTGATTCGATATGTACACGTCCAGGTCGCCGTCGTTGTCGAAGTCGGCGATACCCAGTCCGCGGCCATCACGCGTATCCGCCAGCCCGAGCGATTTGGCCACTTCCTTGAAGACCTCCTTGCCATCATTGCGCCATACACGCGACGGTTCGTAGCCCGCAAACGTCGAGTTTCCTATGGGCGGCCAGTTCTGCGCGTCTATCGGGTCGAACCCCGGCTTGGTCACGGTCGTGGCGAGTTTGTCGAAGTACTCATCGGATGGATCGCCGGAGATGTAACCGTTCGCGACCATCAGATCGAGATCGCCGTCGTTGTCGTAGTCCCAAAACCTCCCCGCCCAGCACCAACCCGCGTCGTAGACGTTGGCCTCGAACGATACGTCGCTGAACGTGCCGTCTCCCATGTTGCGGTAGAGCTGATTCCCTTCCTTGACGTACTCCTTTGTCCAGATGTTTGTAATATAGAGATCGAGCCAGCCGTCATTGTTGTAGTCACCAAAATCGATGTTCATGCCCTTGTGGGTATCCCAACCAATGACATCGTCCGTAACGTTCGTAAACGTCCCGTCGGCGTTGGTGCGAAAGACCCGGTCCTGGCCGAAGTCATTGGCAAGCGCCAGATCCTGGTCCCCGTCGTTGTCGTAGTCGGCCGCTCCGATGTCGAGTGTCCAACCCGTGTCCGCGATGCCGAGTTCATGTCCGACTTCATGAAACGTGCCGTCGCCGTTGTTGTGGTACAGAACGTTGGCGCCGGCGTCGCGCGCGGTCTCGAAGTCCTCGTGCATCTGACGCGAATCGTTCAGGGCCCAGAGATCGACGTATCGGAAGTAGTTCGCCACGTAGAGGTCGAGCCAACCGTCCCCGTCATAGTCAAACCACAGGGCGGCGTTTGCGTTTCCCTTGTCGCCAACGCCTGCCGATTCCGTGACATCGGTGAAGGTGCCATCGCCGTCGTTGTGGTAGAGAATGTTCCATCCCCACTTGGCGACATAGAGGTCGGAGTGCCCGTCGTTGTCGTAGTCCCCCCAGGCCGCATCCATCGAAACGCCGTGCCGGTCGTTGGCTCGATCTACCCCAACCTGATGTGCAACATCCACGAACGAGCCGTCGCCCATGTTCCTATAGAGCTTGTTGGGTGCGCCGGTGCGTGAGTTCGTCAGGTACAGATCGATGTGTCCGTCCTTGTCGAAGTCGACGGCTGCGACCGAGGCGCCAACCGATGCCATCCACGGCATGATATTGTCAAGCTTGCTGTCAAGGACGGGTTTTTGGTGTCGGTGCCTCACGCCGGCTTCGTCGGTGATGTCCGTAAACTGCCTGGCAGCAATACCCACCTTCGCGGTCGGTTCCACCGCGGATAGCACTGATGCGGCGCCGAACCAAGCAAGACTGAGTGTACAGACGGACGGAAGAACTCCCCGGGCGGGGCTACGACCAGGAATCATCTCAGGTCTCCTCGACTCAAGTACCGCAGGCGACCGGATCGAATGCCAAAAGCCTGCAACTTGACCTTGCGCGAGTCAATACTTAGATTGAGACTCGGTTAAGGATATGAACTTACAGAGCGATCGTCAAGCGATGCGCTCGTCCGGAGCGATGATCGTGCGTGCCTACTTCGACTGGGTCACGGCTCGCCCTATTCTCGTCCTGTGTGTGGCGGCGTGCGTCGCGCTTGTGAGCGGCGCGTTCGTTTTTCGACTGACACGAGAAACAAGCCCTGACGCGTTCATCCCGCTCGACCATCCCGCGTTGGCAATCAAGCGACAGGTCGATGAGGCGTTCGGCCTCCGCGAACCCGTGGTGATCGGAGTGATTCACGACGGCGACGGAGGCGTATTCAATCCCGATACGCTCACACTCATTCGAACGCTGACTACTGCCATACGGCAGTTTCCCGGAATCGAGACGGACGAGGTGGTCAGTCTCGCGACCGAGTACAGCGTCTACTTCGAGGAGGGCGTTCCGGGTTTCGCGCCGCTGCTTGCTGAAGTTCCGACCAGCCTGGAAGGACTGCTCGCGGTTCGAAATGAGATTCTCGGATATGAACTCTACAGTGGCACTCTTGTCAGTAAGGACGGCACCGCCGCCGCCATCCTGATCCGCCCGCGCGATGAGTACCGGGCTGATAACCTGTATCGTGAGCTGCTCGCGCTACTCGACGATCCGGCTGTCACATCTCAGGTCAAACGGGGTGAGGGAGTCGTAGTTGCCGGGGAGGCGGCTGTCCGCGCGCACATGGGTGTGGCGGTATCCGATGACGCCCTGCGGATGAACTTCGTTTGTCCCGTGTTCATGGCGCTACTGATCATCGCGGCCTATCGTACCGTCAGGGGCACCGTGCTACCGTTGTGCGTGATCGGTGGGGCCTCGGCGCTGACGCTCGGCTCGATGGCTGCGTCAGGCGTGCCGATCTACATTGTAACGAGCGGCATCTTCGTCATCATCATGGCACTCGGTGTTGCAGATTCCGTGCACTTGGTGGGGCAGTACTACGAAGAGCAACTCGATCTCGGCGGGCGCGACCGGCGGGCGGTGGTTGTGGATGCGTGTTTGGCGATCTGGTACCCGCTGCTCATCACGACACTGACTGATGTCGCCGGCTTCTTTGCACTGTTTGTCGCCGGCGTCATGCCGCCGATTCGCTACTTTGGGCTCTTCACGTGCCTCGGCGTCGTCGGCGCGTTTTTCTTCTCATACACAGTGGTGCCGGCTAGCCTGGCGATTCTCCCGCTCAGAGGCAGCCCCGCTTGGCGACTTGGCCCCGCGCGATACCATGGAGCATCGCACCTCGGCGTCATCGCGAGAGCGCTGCGAGCCGTTGGCGAATTCACCTACCAACGAAGGCAAGGCGTGCTGATCGTCGGGGCGATCCTGATCGGAGTCGCGGCCTGGGGGGCGTCGAAGATCGTCGTGAACGATGCCAGGATTTTCGCCTTCAAGGACCATCACCCAATCGTCGCCGCCAACACGGCCCTTAATGAGCGATTCGACGGCACCGGTCAACTGAACATCGTCGTCCGCGCGAGCGAGGATGGCGCCATGCTGAGGTCCGACGTGCTGCGCAGGATCGAGCAGCTCGAGGCGTTCACAGAGTCCCTGGCGTACGTAGGTGGTACGCACTCGCTCGCGGGCTGGGTCAAGCGGGCACACCAGAAGATGAACGATGACGCGACTGAGTTCTATGCAATTCCGAACGACCCTGAGGATACTCGGTTTTACCTCGACGTGCTGAGCAACAAGCTGACTTCGCCGATGGCGTCACTCCTCAACGAGATCGTCGATGAGTCCTACTCACGCTGCAATCTCATCGTACGCATGCGAAGCAGCGAGTTCATTCACCAACGCGATGTGGTCGAACGGCTGGAACGTCACCTCGCAGAGTCGTTCAACGATCGTCTCCTTCGTGCAGAACTCTCCGGCCGCGTCCACCTGGACTATCACTGGCTCCGGATGATTCGCACGACCCACTTAAACAGCGTCGCCCTGTCTGTGGGATGCATTTTGGTGCTCACGGGGTTGTTGTTCCGCTCCGCGATCGCCGGGCTACTCTGCACACTGACCGTGGGGATCGCTGTTCTTGTGATTTACGCGGTGATGGGTTTCGCCGGTATTCCGCTGGGCGTCGGCACCTCCATGTTCGCCGCGATTGCGATCGGGGCCGGCGTGAACTTTCCGATTCACATCCTCGATAGGCTCCGCGTGAGCCTGCGGTCAAACGACGCCGACCCGCGCCAGGTGTTCGGCGAGACCCTGGCATTTACGGGCCGCGCGCTGTTTTTTACTGCGTTCGTCGTGGCTGCCGGGTTCCTTCTACTTTGCGTTTCCGAGTTCCGAACGTTGGTTCGCTTCGGCCTGTTGATCGGTATAGGCATGATCGTCAGTTTCGTTGCGAGCATCACGGTCCTTCCCGCGATCGTTGCCTGCTTCCGGCCACGATTCGTCTGGGGCAAATCGATCCTCCACGAGGACCCAATGCACACTGCTGCGTAACGTCTGCACACCCTCTCGAATCCGGCCAACGGGCACGTGCTACGGCGTCTTAGTTGTGGCATGAGT
>JAJDDU010000430.1 GCA_029260155.1 Phycisphaerae bacterium
CAAGTATTTACGATTGGTTATCCCTGGTATTGATCCGTGGATGTCAGGGGAGGATATTAACAAGGGTGAGCAGTGGAACGCGGAGATTGCCAAGCAACTCGATCAGTCCACCGTGGGGATCCTCTGCATCGTGCCGGACAACCAAGAGAAGCCATGGTTGTTGTTTGAGGCCGGGGCGCTGGCCAAGAGCGTCGGCGACACCGCGCGCGTCTGCCCTTTCTTGCATCACCTGGACCCGAACGACATTGAACCGCCTCTGGCGGGGTTCCAAGCAACGGTTGCCGAAAAGGGTGATGTTCTCAAGTTGGTGAATACTCTGAACAGTTGCTGCGGCGATCTAGCGAGTGAAGCGGCTGACCTGGCCGCACAATTCGAGATGTGGTGGCCGCGGTTGGAAACAGAGTTGGGCGCAATCAAGCTCTCGGCGGGCGAATCGCCCGATCAGCCTGCGCGAACGGATGCTGACAAGATTGACGAGATTCTCGCACTGGTGCGCCAGATTCGGCGGGCGGCTCCGGCAGCACGGCTCGTACGCCCGAGTCTTGTCGAACAGCTAAGTAAGTTAGGGGGTTCCGGCGGTTTGAGTCCCGAGTTGATTGACGCCATTGAGGAACGATCCCGGTTGCAGTCAGGGTTTCCTCCAGCCTCCTCGTTATCGCCACCTCCGATTCTGAATCCTGAATGATGAAGGAGCACTTCGCTTGGGGCGGTGTGGTGCAGGTTGACGCCGCACCGACGACAACCGAGAGCTGACGACTATCAACACTCCCCTCTGCGCAATCTGCGGATCAAACTCCGCCTCCGTCCACCGCCCACCCCAAATCACAAAACGCTCTCCCACCCCCAAAACGGCGTGGCCGTGAGATTCTCACGCCCCACAGATCACACCTGTAGTTATCACTATGCGGGAACACTGCGCGCCGTCCCACACAGCACCGGAGACGAATCGAAATGCCCAATCAGAACCGCGCCTGTATAGAAGCGCCCCATCTGCCCGACTCGCCCCGCGCCCCCATGCGCCAATCGAACCCAAATCCAACCCCCCAAACACCGTTTTCAGCCATCAGAACGCCATTGTGCCATCCGCACGTACACCGTATTCACCAAACGAAGCCATTTGTCAGTACCACTTCAACTCTCGCCTGCAACATGCGGAGCCCACGCCCCCGCCGCGACACCCATTCAAGCCCGCCCGCTCGCCCACCGCCCCCGGTTCGGCAGCGCTCCGAAAAACCGCTACGATCACCCGTCGGCTGGGACCCTCCGGCAGCGATTGAACGAGGTGTGTACGGCATGGCCGCTGACCTGTTTTCTGACCAGCATCGAGAGAACCGCGAGCGGGCGATGCCGCTGGCCGTACGCATGCGCCCGCGAACGCTCGACGAATTCGCCGGCCAGGAACACTTCGTCGGCGAGGGGAAACTGCTCCGCCGAATGCTGCAAGCCGACCGACTGACCAGTGCGGTTTTCTACGGCCCGCCCGGAACCGGCAAGACAACGCTGGCCCACGTCATCGCCCGCATGACGCAAGCCCATTTCGACGAGGTCAACGCCGCAGCCGTCGGCGTAAAGGAAATCCGCGAAATACTCGCATCCGCCCGAGACCGTCTCGAAACTTCCAGCAGGCGCAGCGTACTCTTCGTGGACGAGTTGCACCGCTTCAATCGCGCCCAACAAGACGTCCTGCTAGGCGACGTCGAGAACGGAGTGATCATCCTACTTGCCGCGACCACCGAGAACCCCTTCTTCGCGGTGAACACGCCGCTCCTGTCGCGCAGTCAAGTATTCCAATTCCAGCCACTCTCCGCAGGCGCCATTTGCGATCTACTGCGATGCGCCCTCAACGATTCCGAACGAGGACTCGGCGCATACCGCGTCGAAATCGCACCCGACGCGCTCGACCACCTCGCGACCCTCTGCGACGGCGACGCCCGCCGAGCGCTGACCGCACTGGAAGTCGCGGTGCTCAGTCAGGCCGGAACCAACCGGTCAGCCGTCGTCGACCTCGAGGTCGCAGCCGAGTCCATCCAGCAAAAGGCCATCCGCTACGACGGCACCGGCGACGACCACTACGACGCAGCCAGCGCGCTGATCAAGAGCATCCGAGGCAGCGACCCCGATGCAACCGTGTATTGGCTGGCCCGCATGCTCGAAGCCGGTGAAGACCCGCGCTTTCTCGCCCGCAGAATCGTCATCAGCGCAGCCGAGGACATCGGCAACGCCGACCCGATGGGCTTGGTTCTCGCCCAGGCGGCAGCCGACGCGACACAGTTCGTAGGCCTGCCCGAATGCCAGTTGCCCCTCGCCCAAGCCGCCATCTATCTCGCGTGCGCGCCCAAGTCCAACGCGAGCACCCTAGCCATCGCCGCCGCACGCGAGGAGGTACGCACCGGCCAGACAATCCCCGTCCCCAAGCACCTCCGCGACGCCCACTACAAAGGCGCCAAGCAGCTCGGCAGCGGCGACGGCTACAAGTACCCCCACGACGCCGAAGGCGGCATGGTTGCCCAGGATTACCTCGGAGTAGACCGAACCTTCTACCGTCCCACCAACCGAGGCCACGAAGCGCAGATCACCATTTATCTGGACGCGTTCAAGCGCCTTCGCGGTCCCGCCGCCGCACCGTAGAGGGCATTATCGGCGTCGGAGAACAACTGTGATCGGCGTCAAAGTCGCCCCCGCGCATGGCCGAATTTCAGGGCATGCGCAAGTGCTGGGGAATCCTATTGCTATCGGTCGTCGTCGGGGGCTGTGCGACTGGCACGCAGCCGACAGAGCAGGTACGCACGGTCAACGCCATGACAGTGACAATGTCTGACACTCTCTGGCGTCGGCGGGCGTTCGAGCAGAGACACGGCGGTTGCGCAGCCCATCCAGCCGTCGCCGACGCCGCCCGCATCGTGGCGGACCTGTCGACGGCACACGCGAATGGCACGCAGGTGCGCGTGGGGATACTGCGGTCCGACATTCCGAACGCCTACATCCTGGCCGGCGGTGACCTGTACGTCACATTCGGCATGCTTGAGTTGATCTGCTCGGAAGACGACATGGCCGCCGTTCTGGCGCACGAACTGTCCCATCTAGACGACCTCAGCGCATTCGACACGCGCGGCATGAGCGCGGAGGACCGCCTTCGCATCGAGGCTGAAGCCGACGACCGAGCAGCGATGCTGCTCATCGACGCGGGCTACGAACCGGCTGCACTGGGGCGAATGATCGCCAGGCTTGTCGACGAGCAGCCGGCCGGTTGGGCAGTGCATCGCTGCGACCGCCTGTCGGAACGCATCGGGCACGACGCAGGAGAGTTGTCAATCGCGGATGCTCAGATGTCAGTCGCCGCCGCCAACTACTGACCATCAGTCTCCGCCCCCTGCCCATCGCATCAAAAGGCGGTAGTATGCCCGGCGTGTCAAATGTGAATAGCCGGGGTCGCCGAATCGCATGCCGCAGAAACTAAACGTCAAGTCCGGTACGGAGCAGCGCGCCGCGTTCAACCTCACGGCGTCGGGCGAGATGGTTCTCGGGCGATCTGAGCAGGCAGACTGCGCGTACGCGGGCGAAGCCCATCTCAGTCGGCGACATGTGACGGTTCGCGTCGGGCGCGGCGTGCTCAACATCGAGCGCATCGCCGGCGTGGCCAACCCGGTGGTGTTTCAGGGCGAAGCAAGAGACAGCTTCACCATGAAGCCTGGCGACTTCTTCGTCATCGGATCGACGGCCTTTCACTTCGAGAGCAGCGAAGGTGTCACAACGCGACCCGCATCCCCGGTGAACGAAGCGCCACCTTCAGTCGAGCACACGATGAGCTTGGAGGAGATGCGCGATCTGGGGCCGGCCGGTGACCGCATGCGACTGCTCGATCTGCTGGAGTTGCCGGTCGTCCTGCGGACGAAGAGCCGGTCGGAGTTCTTCGCGTACGCGTGTGGCACATTGCGCATAGCAACGGGGGCGGATTGGGTCCAAACCGT
>JAJDDU010000044.1 GCA_029260155.1 Phycisphaerae bacterium
GCGCAGCCGGCACAGTGAAGGAGCAACTCCTCGCCGTACTCGACCGCCTACGCCCCGCCGCGTGACGAAAACCAACCCGTTTTATGCAACGCTGGGGTAAACTCGACAACGACTTCGAGGCTCTGGACGAACTGCAACATCGCCCGCTCGCCCAATTCGCCCTCTACTGCGATGTCCGCAGCGCGGTGACGTAGATCTTCATCGTACGGCAGGTTGTTAGCTTGTACTACAATATCGCAGGTGCCGTCTGGAAACCTGAGCAAGGCATACTGCCATTCATTGGCGTCTATTTCGACGGGTCTAGCTTCATCATCCTCAAGGACAAACCGCAGGTTCCAGTTTTTGGGCGGCTTCGCTGAATGGAATTCCCAACCATCGCATTTCGGTGCAGCACACACTATTTCGTGCGTCATCGACAGGAGTTTCTGCTGGCCATTGGGCGAAATCGCTAGAGCATTAGGTGCGCCGATTCCCGGCCCAACTTCCCAGGCCAGTTCACCGAATGCAAGTATCCATCGGTCAAGAGCCTGTAGTATCTCGTGGTTCTCAAGATTGGATCCCAGATCATCCGAGATCGATGCGAACCAACTCCAGAATCTCTGCACTTGGTTTTGGCTGAAGATTGCCACTAGTCACAACCCTCCTTGATCTCGTTGCGTTTGTTGTCTAGGTTTCGATGCCACCCGAGTCGTCTATGGGTGAGTTCGGGGGGACTTCGGGGAACACACGATTTATCTCCAGCTCGACAGGACGCCAGGAAGCCTCTCGGACCTCGTAAATGACTGGGAATCGACGTCGACGGCAGCAGCCGGATCAACTCGGTCCAATTGGAGTCTCCGCGACGTTCATTCCGTAGCCTCGGCGGACTGCCGCGATTGCCCACCGCGCCTGCTCGGTGAGCTTACGGATGTCGTGACCCGCTTCGGCGTCGATTTTGGCCCGGATGGCCCGCACTTCATCAACCACCGATTCGCCGGGACCGCCGTTGGTCGCCGCAGGATTCGTCACCGTTCCAAATCCGCCATATCGTCCGGCTGAATGCCGCGCGCTGGATCATACCAGCTTGCACGCCGATGCGTCACTCGTTTTCGCTGCAGGAAGTTCGGAGTCTTGAGGCTCGGAGTTTTGGCATGCCGAGGGTAGCGAGGGTGAACTCGCCCCACTTCTGGTCAGAACTCGCATCTCAGACAGCTCATGATCCGCCAAAGCCCGACCGGTTGCCATGCCGTTGCGGGGCGAATACTGTGTCTCCGTTCGAGCGGACTCTCTTGAGATGGAGCGACTGAATGAGGGGCAAAAAGGGACTCAGCTCGCAAGCCTACGAACCTCTCGCCGAGGGTCAGTCGTACAAGCCGTACATTGGGGCCGACGAGAGCCCGTTGGAGTTCACAGCCAAGGCTGTCATTCCTGGAATCTGCTTCGGCATCCTGTTCGGCGCGGCCAACGCCTATCTGGGGTTGCAGGCTGGGCTGACCATCTCCACATCGATTCCGGTGGCTGTCATGACCGTCGCCGCTTTTCGGGCGATGAAGGGGTTCGGCGTCCACGGCACTCTGCTGGAGGCGAACATGTCGCAGACTATCGGCTCGGCGTCGAGTTCGGTGGCCAGCGGGGTGATCTTCACACTGCCGGCGCTCTTCATGTGGGGCATGAAACCGGAGCTCTTGCAGATGACGCTGCTGGGCCTGTTCGGCGGGGTGCTGGGCGTGATGTTCATGATCCCGCTGCGGCGTTTTCTCATTGAGAAAGAGCATGGCAGGCTACCGTACCCTGAGGGCACTGCCTGCGCCGAAGTCCTCGTCGCCAGCGAGGTCGGCGGCGCTAAAGCCCGCAACGTCTTTTGGGGCCTCGGCATCGGGGCGCTCATGCGGTTCATATTCGAGTGGCTTAAGGTGTTGCCGGGCAAGATCCACTTTCCCATCCCGCTGATCCCCAAAGGCGAGTTGGGCGTCAAGATGTCAGCCGCGCTGTTCGGCGTGGGCTACATCCTCGGACCCAAGATCGGTTGCGTCATGGTGGGCGGCGGACTGCTCTCCGCGCTGGTCATCATCCCCGCGATAGACATCTGGGGCGCCGGCCGTACCGAGCCGTTCTTCCCCGAGACGAATTTGCTCATCAAGGCCATGACTGCCGGCGAAATCTGGAACCGCTACGTACGTTACATCGGCGCCGGTGCGGTGGCGACGGCCGGCATTATCACGCTGATCCGCAGCATCCCGACGATGATCGAGAGCTTCAAGATCGGCCTTGCACAACTGAAGACGCGGGTGGGCGAGTCGGGTGCCGCAACACCGCGCACCGGCATGGACTTATCGCTCAAGCACGTGGGGATCGGCGTCGTTGTGATCGCGGCGATCATGGCCTTTGTCCCGCACGCATTTGGCGCGATTGACTCGCTGGCGATTCGCGTTGTGGCTGCGATCTGCGTGGTGATCTTCGCGTTCTTCTTCGTCACCGTGTCGTCGCGCATCGTGGGGTTGGTGGGCGTCACGTCGAACCCGACCAGCGGAATGACGATCGCCGCATTGATCGGCACGTCGACCGCGTTCGCATTGGCCGGCTGGACGGGCGAGACGGGGATGGCCGCCGCTCTGACGGTCGGGTGCGTGGTGGCCATCGCGGCCTCAATCGCGGGCGACACCTCGCAAGACCTCAAGACGGGGTTCCTGCTCGGCGCTACGCCGAAGCGACAGCAGATCGGGGAGTTTATCGGTGTGCTGACCAGCGCCACGTTTGTCTGCCTGACCTTGCTACTGCTCGACAAAGCCTACGGCTTCGGCAGCGAGGAGTTGCCCGCACCGCAGGCTACGCTGATGAAACTGGTGATCGAGGGCGTTCTGCAAGCAAAGCTGCCCTGGGTGTTGGTGGGCATCGGCGCGGGCATTGCGATCGCCGCCGAGGTGGCGCGCATTCCCTCGTTGCCGTTCGCGGTGGGCGTGTATCTTCCAGTGTCGACGATGGTGCCGGTCTTTTTGGGCGGGGCCTTGCGGTGGTTCATGCAGCGCCGTGCAAAGAGTGACAGCGATCGCGACACCCGCCGGGAAAACGGTGTGCTGTTCGGCTCGGGCCTGGTCGGCGGCGAGGGGCTCTTCGGCGTCCTCATCGCCGGCGTGGTGTTCTATCAGAAGATGTCCCGCGAACCCGGCGAAGACATCGCGCTCCCGCTTCAGATCGGGACAGGCTGGGCGAGCGAGTTGGTGACCAGTCTGCTGTCCGCCGCTGTCCTTGGCGGGCTGGCATATCTGTTCGCGCGGCGCTGCAAGTTGGCGAAGGACTAACACAGTGGATCGGCGCGGATGATTCGAGTCTGCACCTTCGGTTGGGGCAGACCTCGGGCGCGCACCCGCAGAAAGGTTACCGGCATCAACCCAGTCAGAAATCCGAAGCGCCGCGATTCGTGACGCGCGGGGAACACCCGAGCCTACGCTGCGGCTGTTTGCGGATACGATCGGCGCACGAGCATCGCGCCGCCGGCGACGATCAACAGTACCAGAATTGCCTTGCCGGTGGGCGCCAGCGACGGAATCGGCTGGAGCGCGCAAATGCCGTCATTGCCGGTGTGCCAATCGCCCGTTTGTCCTTCGCCCGGGCCGAATGTCCCGGTTCCACACAATGCGGAGCTGTCCTCCTGAGAGGCCCATCCGCGGATGCCGAATGGCTGGATTCCCTGCTCTTCGAGCAGGCCGGTCTCGAAGTTGCGAATCAAGACAGTCACCGCCGAATCACCGTTGACCTTGGTGAGCATTCGGCCGAAAGCGGTCTCCTGAGGCTGCAGATTACCGCCAAAAAACCTGAAGACGGCTTGGCCGGCGGACCACGGCTCGCAGAATTCAACCTGCCAACCCACCGGGGGGGTCAGGCTTGCAATGTCCTCGCATTCACTCGCGCCGGTGCCTTTGTTTACCGTGACGAAGAACTCCGAGAGGTCGAGGTTCTGTCCCGGGGCGTTTCGGTTGCGGACAGTGAATCCGAAACGGCAGCACCCGGTGTCGAGATCGACGGGTCCGTCGACTTCAAACGCAACACTGGGCGGAAACACGGTCTCGCCACCGGGCAGAAACAGGAAGCAATAGGCGAGATCGAAGTCGCTGATGTCCTCCGGATCCCACCCGGTTTCGTCATCTTGGTACGAGACGCCGTCACCCGGCGGAGCCGTTCTCCAGAACCAAAAGCAATCGCTCGGCGTTGTGTCGTTGACGATGAGCAACCACATCGGTTCGAGCGTGTTGATCTCGAACGCCGTCTCGAAAGTGAATGTGTAACGCATGAGAATGCGCGACCCGATCACCAATCCCAACTCCTCGGCTTGGAAGAGACCGGGGCTAAGAGCCTGAGTTGATTCGAAGAGCACGTTGTCGTTGTCGGGGAGGCCGTTGTTGTCGCCGAGAATGCGAATCGTGAAATTGTCCGGGGGAAAGTCTCCAGTGCATTCAAAGAAACCACCGGAATTCCAGCCACGATAGTAACCGACCCATTCGATCTGGGGGACGGTGCCGAAGCTGTCGAATTGGAATTGTTCTGCGGCCACGAGTCCGTTGGGACCGGCCGGACCGGATGCATTGAAATCGGAAAACGGCGCGAGCGTGTTATTGGCGCCATGGGCTTGGTCGTCGAATTCCGTGCAGGTCGTCGAGTTGTCCCCCTCCGCCGGCGCTGCCGTGGAAACGGCCGGATCGGAATCGAAACGAACAACGCCCGCGCCGACCCCGCGCGAGGGCACCGCCGTCAGGGACACCAGTACGCCGACCACCGCCAATCGAGTCATCAGCGAACGATCCAAGTTGGACGGAAAACGACACATGCAACTTACCTCCTGAAGCTCTACGAGCCTCGCTATCATTCTGGAATCTGGACACCCAGCCGGACATCGACCGAGACGCCGACAGCAGGAGAACCGCGAATCGTGCCGCAGAGTTCTGCCATCGCTTCGCGATCAACCTCTCAATTGAACGACTGCCGCGACACCGTGAAGTGATGCGTCAACAACCTGTCCCAGGCCGATAAAAACGTCAGACCTTGTCGCCCGGATGCCGATACTCGTGCGGAGGAGGTCCGCGCCGCATGAGGAAGAGAGTCTCCATCGTTACGACAGCCCTCAACGCAGCCGATGGCTGCGCCGTGTTGCTCGATTCGCTGCGCGATCAGGTTCGCGCTGCAGACGAGGTCATTGTCGTCGACGGGGGGTCCACGGATGGCACGCTCGATGCCATTCGCAACGCATGCGCCGACGACGACCGCGTTCGACTGATTGAAGCACCGGGGCTGAACATCGGCCAGGGACGCAACCTGGGAATCAAACATGCGACCGGCGACATCATCGCCAGCACCGACACCGGCTGCCGATTGGACCGGCGTTGGCTAGAGAAAATCGTCGAACCGTTCGAGGACGAACGGAAGGCGGACTTCGTGGCGGGGTTCTACAAGATCGCACCGACCAGCTTCCTGGAACGCGTCATCGGCACGACCACGATGCGTGGGGCGCTCGAGCCCGTCTGTCCCGAGACGTTTAACCCGTCGGCACGGTCGATGGCATTCACCAAGTCGCTCTGGCATCGGGCGGGCGGAATCCCGGACTTCCTCGCCATAGATGATTCGTTGTTCGATGCCAAGATCCGCACGATGGATGTCCGCTGGGTCTTCGCCGGAGACGCCGTTGTACACTGGCGGCCGCGCGGTTCGTTCACCTCGTTGTTGCGGCAGTTTCATTTCTATGGCACGAGCGCCGGACACACACAGATGTCAACGTCTGGCACGCTGTACAATCTGCGCAATCTGGCGTTGATGACCGGCGTGGCCTTGATCGCGATCTGGCAGCCTTGGCTGTGGATCGTTCTCGCGGCCATGTTTTGCCACTTTTTCGTCTACGTCCATCACAATAAATCGTATCGCGTGATGCGCGCGATGGGAGACCGCCGCGCATACTTCGCGGCGCTCGCGGTCCACTGGACAATGACGCTGGGGGACGCCACCGGATACTTAACCGGCTCCATTCAGCGCATCTGTGATCCGAGCCGGTATCGCGACGGTCTGAACACCTACATGCAGGCCTCGTCGTCGCGGTGCTCCTCATGAACGACTTGGTCCAAAGGCACTTCACGGGGCGGGGGTTCGGCGTCGAATTCGAGATGGAAGCGAACTGGGTCCGTCGCCACCTTCGCGGCCGCCGAGGTGCCTTCGTGGAGGTCGGGTGCGGGATCGGGGCACTGCTCGGATCGCTCGATACGCGGGGCGCTATCGGCGTGGACCACAACGCAGAAGGGCTGGCCTGCACGAGCGAACGCCTTGCCGGCGTCCCCCTGATCTGCGCCTCAGCCGACCGACTGCCGTTCTCCAGAGAATCGCTGGACGCGATCGCAGCCCAGCATTTGATCGAGCACCTTTCCGCCTGTGAGACAGCTTGCGAGGAATGGTTTCGCGCCCTCAAGCCCGGAGGCGTGCTGCTGCTTCTGACCCCCAACCGTCTATTCTGCGACCTGAGCGTCTTTGACGACGACACGCACGTCGAACTCTTCGACCACAAGACACTCGGCGACATTTTGGCTCGCGCGGGATTCGAGATCATGGACATGCGTTCGCTCGGTCTGCCCTGGTTCCGCAAGTACCACGGGATTCCTTCCGGCTGGCGATTGAGGCGGGCTGTCACGCGTCACGCCGAAACGCTTTCCCGACTGGGCGGGTGGCGATGGAAAGGTCAAACGCTGGCCTGTATTGCACGGAGGCCGACGTCGTGAACCGGTCGCTTCGCGTCATGATCGATGCGAGAATGCTCATCGGTGCCTTCGGCGGCATCGCACGCTACGTCACGCGCCTCATCGACGAACTGGCTGCCCAGGACGGAATACACGTCCTCGCACTCTGTGGCGACGGAGGATGCGCGCGGCTGCCGATGAGCGAAAACGTCTCCGTCGTGAAGTCGGATTTCGGTCGCCGCGACCGCAGCGCCCTCCGCCGACTGTCGTGGGAGAAAGCGCATCTGCCGCAATTGATCCGGCAGTCCAGCGCGGACATCTACCATGCGACGTGGAATTCCGGGATTCCCGCGCGCTGCCCGGTCCCCGCGATCCTCACCATCCACGACTTGATTCCAATGCACGATCCACCGTCCTATTTCGATACGCGACGTGATCGATGGGCCTACGAGTATAGCACCTACGCATCTACACGGCGCGCCGAACGCATCGCTACCGTAAGTGAACATGTCCGCCGCGACGTGCTCAATAGTCTTCGAGTCCATCCCGACCGCGTCATCACCGTACACAACGGCGTGGACAAACCAGCCTCCAGCGTGCCGCGCGCGCAGACTCCATACGTACTCTGCGTCGGCGGGTTCGAGCGTCGAAAGAACGTGACCGCCGTCTTCACAGCCATGCGTCGCTACTGGGAACGTTTCGACAGAGGTTTGGAATTACGTCTCACCGGCGACAAAAAGCAGCTCGACGCCGCCGACCTCAGCCAATTGCCCGACGACGCGCCGATACGATTCCTAGGCGATATCGACGACGACGACCTGTCGGCTCAGTATACTTCCGCACGCCTCCTGCTGACGCTTTCACGCGACGAGGGATTCGGCTTGCCGGTGTTGGAAGCCATGGCCCACAGATGCCCGGTGGTGGCAGCCTCGATGAGCTCCCTGCCCGAGGTAGTCGGCGATGCCGGGTTCCTCGTTCACCCGGACGATCCCGACGCGACCGTTGGTGCCGTCCGTCGCGTCCACACCGACGCCAGCCTACGAACCGACCTCATCCAACGCGGTATCGCACGGGTCCGCCTGTTCGGCTGGGATCGCACTGCCAGACACATGAGGGACATTTACGAAAGCGTACTAATGCAGAAACCAGCCCGAGAAACGTTCCCGGCGTCACACGCCACAGCGGAGGCGGTGTGCTAATGACCACGCCGTTGGTATCACTGGTCGTGCCCACCTACAACGGCGCGCCCTATGTGCGCCGCATGATCGACTCCATCATCGCCCAGACGTGTGACGACTGGGAGCTGATCATCGTTGACGGAACATCCCGCGACGGAATAGCCCAGCATGTCGCAGAATACAAATCCAAACTCGGGAGCCGTCTCACGTTCATCGAGGAGCCAAACCAAGGATGCAACGCGGCACGGAATACGGGCATCGACGCATCGCGCGGCGAGTTCGTCGCATTCCTCGACATAGACGACGAATTCATGCCGACGAAGCTTGAGCGGCAGCTGGAGTTGTTCCGCCTACGCCCGGATCTTGGCTTGGTCTATTGCGATTACTCATACATCGATCTCGAGGGCGAGTTTCACCGCAGCGTCTTCGATTCACATGTGCGTCTCGCGCGCCAAGTGCCATACGAGGAAATAGCGCCCAGGCTGCACGTGTGCTCGCCGGATCTCTTCGAATACCTAATCCAAGAGTATTTCATCGCGACGATTGTGGGCATGGTGCGGCGGTCCGTTCTCGGCACGGACATTCGTTTCCACGTTGACAACTGGTATGGGCTCACCGAGTGGATGTTCTATCTGGACATCGTCCGGCGGAGTCGCGCGGGCTACGTCAACGAACCGCTCTGCCTCAATCACTTCGTGCGCGGCAGCATCTCCCGTACGTCACGTATTCGCAACAACATCGACCATCGTAACCTCTTGCAGACCATGAAAGCGCGCTACGCCGACTGCTCGACGCGTGCGAAACGCACGATCCGCGCGAATCTTGCGCAGGCCTGCCGCCAACTCGGAATGCAAAGCTATAAGAAACAGGAGTTTGGATCAGCCATTCGCTACTTCGCCGAGGCCATGTGCGAGGGACCGCGCGTAACGACCGCCGTCCATCTGCTGCAATCGGCCGGTCGGTGGGGACTGCGAATGGGACAGCCCGGAAACGACCCCCGCGTGCGTCTTGTCGAGTAGGGGACGGTATAGAGTGTGGCACCGGTCTTCAACCGGTGGAATCGACGAGGTTACCGCATGGAAACGTCAACGCATAGAAAGTGGCTTCAGGCGACGCGCAAGTTCTGGAACGCGGATTCCGAGTTCCAAGCCAAGTACCGTCGAATCTGCGCATCGGAAGACTTTTGCGCCACCACCGATGAAACCGAGCTCGACCAACTCTGGCAGCGCGATACGCGTCTGGCGGTGCAGGGCATTCTCAAAGACATACCCGTGCGGTCCGACTGGACGTGCGTTGAGATTGGCTGTGGGATCGGTCGCCTGTTGAAACCGATCGCGAGGCAATGTCGCCGCGCCATCGGCGTGGACATCAGCGAGCGGATGGTCGAGTGGTCCGCTCATTACCTCGCCGACACCCAAAACGCGGAAGTACGTCTGAATGACGGAGTCTCACTTCCATCGATTGCCGACGCATCCGTCGATCTTGTCTACTCATACCTGGCGTTTCAGCACATTACGCGAATCGAAGTGATCGACGCATACCTCACCGAGATCGCACGCGTCCTCAAAGATGGCGGATACTGCCGCATCCAGAACTGGCGCGAACCGCCCAGACCCACGATCCAGGCCATCAAAGATGTCGTCCGCCCACTCCTCGGTCGAGAAAAATACCATAGCCCGAGATGGTGGGCGTGGTCCGAAGGAAGAGACGTGGAGTTCGGTGGCTTGACGTTCCACCCGAACGAATGGAAGACGCGACTGGCAGCGCA
>JAJDDU010000431.1 GCA_029260155.1 Phycisphaerae bacterium
CGCAGCCCCTATGGATTGCTCGACGACACCGACTCCTTGTCGATTCACTCCCATCCGATCACCGATGCGCGGCGATGCTAATCGCCTGTATCCCAATCCTTGATAACTGTTGTTCTTGCGGCTGCAAACACTGTTCGGACCCCGTCGTCCAGCAAGACGACGAGCGCAGCCGACGGGTCCACTTCCACAACTTCGCCTTCGTACACCTCTCCCTCGTATCGCACCCGAACGCGCCGCCCGTTCGGCAAGGCGCAGGCGCGAAACGCGTCGCAAACCGTTTGGGCGTCCCACAAATCCGGATCGACAAGCCACGCATCCAGGTGAGACAGTAAAGCACCCGCAACCGTTTCCCGGCATACCGGATGATCGCATTCGATCTCAAGGGACGTGGCCAGGCTACGAAGCTCCTTGGGGAAATGATCACGATGCTGCAGACAGTTGATCCCGATGCCCACGACGTAGGCTCGCCGTCCACCGTCCAACACACGCGACTCGACCAGCGTGCCCGCGAGTTTGCGGTTGCCGATAACCACATCGTTGGGCCAGTCAATCCGTGCGTTGAGATCGCAGGCCTCGCGCACTGCGCGCGCGGTGGCGATTCCGGCGATCAGCGAAAGAGTGCCAACTGGTGGCACTGAGTGGTTCGGCGCGTCAATGAGAAGAACGCTGGCCATCACGCTGGCGCCGCGTGGGGAATGCCAAGCTCGCCCCATACGCCCACGCCCTGCGGTCTGGTGCTCGGCGAAGACGACGAGACCGTCTGAGGCTCCGCCGGCTGCCTGCTCCCAAATGACGTCGTTCGTGCTGGTGGTCGATTCGACAAGTTGCGTGCGTTTTGCCAAGCGCTGCAGCGAACAGTTCGCCAGAACTTCTTCGATGTCCAGCAGGCCCGAAGCCATCCGTCGCTCACTTTCTCGGGCGCCATTCCCAGTCGATGTGCCCCACCGGTCGGTCACGATCCGTCAGCGCGATCATGATGGTCTTCTCCGGGTTGGCGTCGTGCCTGTCAAGCGCCTTCGGGCTGGCGGCTAGGTAGTGTGTCTGGAGGAATGCTCTGAGCTCGGGGAATTCCGGCTCCGCAATCAGGACGATGCGCGGCCGGCGCTCGCTCAATTCTCGTAGGAGCGTCCGACGGCGATCCGCTGCGCCCGAAGCGTTGTCCAACAGTGCGCCGATCATCGTATAACGCGAGGCGCACTTGCGGCCTGAGTAGTAGTAGATGCCCGCATCCTCACCCCACATGAACACGGTATCGTCGGAATCGGTCACAGCGCCGACGCGCCGCCCCTGTACCCGCGACCACGCCTGTCGATATCGGTAGACCGGATGCGGGGCAGAGATGTCGGCAGGGGCCAACAGCCCGTAGTGAACCGATTCGCACGTCAACAGAATCGCCACCCAAACGACGCTGCCCCAACGTACAACGCGAGCACGGCGCGACGAGGCCTCACCTTCGGTCAATCGTGCAAGAAGGGATGCGCAAACAAGAACTGCCGGCGGCAGCAGCAGGTAGTAGTAGTGTGGCCAAAACCGCCCGGGCAGGCAGACCGCGACAAAGCTCCCGACGAGATAGGCCATGACCGCACCGTACGCGCCGGTCAGTCGCTTCCAACTCAGCAGAACAGTTCCCAGCGCGGCGATGATCGCCACGTTCCAAAGCGGCTGCGCGCTGTTGAAGACCTGAAACACTGGATCGAAAAACTCGAACAGGCGCGCCAGTGTGGCTTGTTCCGCACCACTGTAGCCAAGGTTGTACAAGAAGACCGCGTCAACAAACGGCTCCCAACGCCCGGTGAACGCGAAGTAACCACAGACCGCAACCCATACCCCCAAGGGACCGACGTAAAAAACAATCGCAGCTTTGGCTGTCGACCGAATGGATCGATCGGCGGAATACTGTCGAGCAGCCACCCAAACAACTAGCAGCACCCACTGCGCAGCCACAACCGTCTTGAAGACCGATGCCACGCCCAGCAAGAGCCCCGCAGCGAATGTGCGAGGCTTCGTTTTCGTATCGCGCATGAGCAGTGCAATCGCCCCGAGCGCAAAGGTGTTCATGTATATCTCGCGATTGCAACCTTCGCCGGCCAAACCAGGGTCTGAAGACGTAATCGCAAAAGCCCCCGCAGCCACGGCGCCTGCGAATGCGCCGAAATGTCGTCGAGCGATTCCGTGGATCAAGAAAAGCGACGCGAGCGAGAACGCGATTGCCACCCACCGGTAGGCGGCGTCCGAGTGCCCGAGTACCGCGCTAGCGGCCGCAAACAGGACGAACACGCCCGGCGGCTGATGATCCCAGACATCGACGTACAGCCGATCGCCATCCAGCAGCTGATCGCCGATGTAGGCGTAGTTGCACTCGTCAGTTTCAAGCGGAAGATCAAAAGCATGCAGCCGGAGCGCGACGAGCAGCGCAGCCGATGCGCCCAGCAAGAACCAGTCCCCACGTGTGGGAGCTGCGTGAGGGGATGCGTCACTTGCAATGCAGTCGGCCATCGATGGCGATGGTACCGACCGTTCGCGCGGCCGACAAACGTTCCGCGGCCCTTCTTGCCGAAGACTTGCTCACAGATGCCACCCGACGCGTAGCGATGCGCTAGGGCAGCGTGAGATTCCCGAGCGACATCGGGTCATATGCGTTGTGCCGCGCGCCCGACCAGGTCTCATACGCCTGGCGCTTGCTGTCGTAGCGGGTGAAGTTGATGGCCCATGTGGGGGTCGCGCCGCGCGCGCGGGTAACTGCGTCTAGCGGAACGCGCACCTCAATGATCCACCGGCCTGGAGATGATCGCGTCGCGTATTGCACGTCGGCAGCCCAGATCGTACGCTTGCCGATCGTCGACTCAGTCGCGACGCCGCGCTCGAAGAGGACACCGGACGGTTTGATTGCGATGTGCAGCAAATCCTCGGATGCGTGCGTGCCGGCGTTTGTGGGGTCGATGAGAATCTCGAAGAGGTCATCCCCGAC
>JAJDDU010000432.1 GCA_029260155.1 Phycisphaerae bacterium
CCACCCTTCTCCCGCGGCGAGGAATGGGGCGTCTGCCGCTAACAACTAAATGCGCTCTGACCCCATAGTGGCGAGGTGGATCCACTCTTCGACGGTGAGTTCTTCGGGGCGGCGGCGTAGATCGACGGCGTCTGCGAGTTCTTTGCAGCGATCGGGTCCGACTGCACGGGTTAGGTTGAACTTCAGGGTTTTGCGGCGGCTGAAGAACGCGGCGCGGACGAATTGCGCGAATCGGTTGAGCCCGTCGATCGAATCGAACGGGTTTTTTGTGACGTCCACGCGCATCATGGTGGATTCCACGGCAGGTCTGGGCCAAAACACCGACGCCGGCAGATCCGCGAGACGGGTCAGCGTGCATGTGGCTTGGAGGAGCACGCTGATGGGGCCGTAGTCCTTTGTCCGGGGGGCGGCGGTCAGGCGGTCGGCTAACTCGCGCTGCACGGTGAAGCAGTACCGGGTGAAGGGGTGGGGGCCTAGAAGCAGGTCGATTAGCAGCGGGGTCGCGATGTTGTAGGGCAGATTCGCGACCAGAACCAGCGTTCCGTCTTTGTCGGCTGTGATTGATCGCGAGGCTTCGCGCAGCGCGTCGTTGACGACATCCGACAGGCGGTGCTTGGATGCGAGGACGTCGCCGTGAATTAGCGTTAGATTGTCGGCGTCCGTCAATCGTTGTGAGACGATTGCGAACAAGGCAGCGTCGATTTCGACGGCGATTACGTCCTTGGCGTGTTGTACCAGATGTTCGGTCACGGCGCCGGTTCCCGTTCCCACTTCGAGAACGACGTCGTGCGGTTGGAGATCCGCAGCGTCGAGAAGCTGTTGGAGCAGGTTTCCGTCGATCAGGAAGTTCTGTCCCCAGCGGCGCCTTGGCTTGATGCCAGCGTCTGAGAGTAGCGATTCGATTTGGGATTTGGTCTGAAACCTCACGGTGCCTATAGTAGTCGACCTTGGACAGTGATTGAAGATCGGAGAATCGGAATGTGGGTTTTGTGCGCGGAGCTGAACTAATGCGATCCCATGAGGTTTTGCGGGAGGCGGCGGAGAACGTGGGCGTCAAGGCGTTGGCGGCTGATCTGAAGCTGTCGCCGGCGCTGGTTTACAAGTGGTGCCAGGATTCGAACATCGACGATCCTGATGCGAGCGGTGCGCGCAATCCGCTGGACCGATTGACTGACATTGTTCGGGTGACCGGAAGCCGGCAGGTCGTCAATTGGCTTTGCAACGAGGCGGACGGGTTCTTTGTGTCCAACCCGCGCGTCACGACCCTGCCGATGCGCGTCGACATGCTGAACGAAACGCAGAAACTGGTTCAGGAATTCAGCCGGCTCTTGCTCACGGTGACGAATTCCATCGAGGACGATGGGTTCATCGAGGGCTACGAAGCCGACCGCATCCGGCAGTCTTGGGAGCAACTGAAGAGTACGGCAGAGACATTCACCGTTGCGTGCGAGCGTGGGTTGTACGCTCCGACGGACGACGTCGGTGAAGCGCCCGCTTGAATGTCTGGGGGAGGGGGAGCGCCCGCCTTCGGGTCGCTATTAGACGCTCGATACGGGTTGTTCGCCACTGGACTCGATTTCGACTGGGAGGGCGATGGTGACGGTGGTGCCCTTCCCGGGTTGGCTTTCGATGTCTATCTTTCCATCGTGGGCATCGACCACTTGGTAGCAAACCCACAGCCCCAGTCCTGTGCCGACGCCGGGATCCTTGGTCGTAAAGAACGGGTCGAACGCCTTGGTCGCCTCCTCTTCGGTCATGCCGGCTCCCGTGTCGGAGAAGCGAACGATGACAACGGACTCCTCGTGTGTGGCGGTGATGCTGAGTGACTGATCGCCGTTGTTTGCTTGCCCGATGGCGTCGAGTGCGTTGATCATGATGTTTGTGAAGACGAGTGTCAGCCTGTCGGCATTGCCTCGAATGGGGGGCAGGGATTCGTGGCCGGTGCTGGCGATGTTGATCGATGTGGCGCGTTTGTCGTATTGCATCAGGCGCGTGGAGTGCTCAAGCAACGCCCCGACGTCGACCTGACCGAACGTGTGACCGCCGCCTCGAGAGAAGGTCAGCAGTTCGCGCACGATGCGGGTGATCCGGCTGATTTCGCTCATGATGAGATCGATGTGCTGCCTTTGCTCCTCGGAGTCGCAGTGCGGGCGCATGATCTGTGCGATGGATGATATGCTGGCAAGGGGGTTTCCGACTTCGTGGGCGATTCCGGTCGCGAATCGTCCCACGGTGGCCATCTTCTCTGCCTGGAGAACGCCCTCGTGGGCACTCTCCAGGTTCGTGTAAGCGTCGTTGAGCGCGTGGCCTAGCGCTCGGAACTCGACATCGGCATCGAGATCAAACCGATATTGTCTGTCGCCCTGCCGCAATCGCTCAACACCTCCCACAAGCGCGGCCAACGGAATGTTGATTCGCCGTTCGAGGTGCAATGCGACGATGCCCCCCGCCACGAGAACGGCGGCCAGCGTCACGGACAGAACGAGCCAAGCGTTGTGAATGCCGGCGGTGGCGGCGTCGTGTTTCTGCATCGTATGCAGCCCGGCGCGGTCGGTGAGGCTTGTCGTCTGGGCTACGAGGCTGTGAGCGAGGGACATCATGTCCCCTGCGTACGCGACCCTTGTTGTTGCATCATCCTCGGCAAACAGGCGATGTGACGTCGTCTGATAGGCATCGAATGTCGCTGTAATGGCGTCGAGCTCTGCCTGGACATTCGGCGTGTGGTGGCATCGCTTACATAGGAGCGTCGACGCCTGGAATCGGCGTATGCTGTCGGGGTATTCGTCGAAGTCGAGTGTGTGTTCGGAGACAAACGCAAGCACGTCTCGTTCGATGCGGATGGCGCCTGCGACGAGTTCGATTCGCATCGACTGAATCCGGTGTGACTCCGCCAGCTCGCGGAGGTGACCGATGCTTCGGTCCAAGCAGATCATGGCTGCCGTGTCGCCTAAGAGGCAGAGCACGAGGAGGAGACCCAGGCAAATGATGATTCGACGTCGCACGATCGGATCTCCTCGGGAACTCGGGCGGAGGCGAGAAGCCTCGCCTGTCGTAGTCCCGTCAAACGTAGTCAATTCACGTTACTGATTCCGGCCCGCGAATGCAAACTTGGGGCGTCTGCCGCCGCGTTGTTGTCGTCACGGTGCGTGCTTCGTATTGGTGCGCTTGTTGCTGCCGGTCGCCTTTTTCTTGCGGTCGAATAACTTTATCTTGTGGGCTTTGAGGTAGGCGTTGACGTGACGCGATTTTTCTTCGTGCGACCAACTTGGATGGGTGGTCACGAATTCGGCGTAAATGAGCGCTTCGCGTAGCTTGGCGTATTCGGCTGCGCCGGCAGCCTCGATGAGGCGGTGGAAGGGTGCCAAGACGGCGCGAGCGACGGGGCCGATGCCGGCGGCCTTGAGGAACGCGGGGAGCATCCTCCTTGCTGCTGCCCGCAGGCTGGATGTTGTTGGGACGCTCACGATCCAACGGGCCGATTCGGCGATGTCGGCGGGCAGTTGTAGGCGGTCCCTAAGCGCCGGCTCGTCGAGAGGTAGCGGAAGGTGTCGTAGCAAGTCGTCGGTGGGGATTTGCGTTTTCGTTGACCAACCGAGCAACCGTTTCCAGGCTTGTTCGAGCTTTCGCCCGTCCGGCGCGGGCTTTTCGGCGATGACGAAAGCGCGGCGCCAGCCGTGGGTGAACAGGAGCTTGCCGTCGGGGGTGACGAGTTCGTCGTCGGAATCCGTGACGATTACGAGGCCTCGCTGCGGATCGACGCCGGTGTCGGTGGTGAAGCGTTTCGCCGCTGCGCGTATCAGCGATTCCGCCTCGCGGGCCGCTTGGGGATTCGATGCGTAGATGGCTGCGCCGGGCGCGTCGAACAGGTGGCGATTGTTCCATTGGTCGCCGCCGTCGCATGGGGTGGCCGGCATCTCGGTGGGCGTAGCGCAACCGACCATCGCTAGCGTGGCGACGGCGATGGTGACGCGTTTTGCGATCATGGTGGCTCTGTTCCTGTGCGGGTGGCCGGTGGCGGCGCCTTTGGAGTGGATGGGAAGATGACGGGAGACGACGTGTTTGTGGTTCTCCTCCGAATTAGTTACTGGAGAAACGTCCCGGTAGAGCCTGTTTGACT
>JAJDDU010000433.1 GCA_029260155.1 Phycisphaerae bacterium
ATCCGCCCCGACCAGCAGATCGGGATGCGACGACTTGGGTAGTTCGCACAGCACCTGCGCGATCGCCTCAACGGGCAATTTCCCCGCTCACCCCGCGCAGCTTGCGTAATCCGTCAGTCTTTTCTTGCGACCTTCATTCATGCCCGAGAGGATACCCAACCCCCACCCCGCCGCAACCGCCCCGACTAGGGCAGCCCATCACTTCAGCGGCAGGGAACACGAACTCCAAACGCAATCGATGCCCGCGCCCAAGCCCCTCCCGTCATTCCGAGCGAAGCGAGGAATCTAGCCGGAAGTCCGACCCGCCCACGCTCCCGCCGAAGCCTATCCCCCAACCAACTCCTCAAACGCCGCGAAGTCACAAAGGTCAACATCCCCATCGAACTCAAAATCAAACGCCTCACACCCATCCCCGTACGCCCCCGCATCCTCGCCGACGAAACAAGCCTGAAGCTGACCCCAGTCAACCAAGTCAACTTCCCCATCGCACTCAAAGCTCCCAATCCCAAACTCAAACGCCCCCATATCCACACGCCCACACAGCACCCGAGCATGCCCATCAAGATCCACCACCCCCGGCTCAAGCACAACCCCCGGATCCCCCGCATCCACACAAGGCGACCCACCCGTCAAACGCAAATCCCCATAGTCGTCTACGAAACCCGGATCATCACCCATGTTGCCCTCACCGTTCAGCGAGCTGAGCCCCTGAATACAGCTATAGGTCACCGATGGCGAACCGCCGTCAATCTGGGCCGACTCATCCGAACCGGCGGCATCGTTGTTGCCCCAAACGATGCAGTTGGTCACCGTCGGGTCGCTGACGAAGCGATTGTGGATCCCGCCGCCGGCACTGGCCACGCCTACTGCCGTGTTCCCGGCGACTGTGCAGTTCGTCAGCGCCGGACTGCTGGAGTATTCGTTGTACATCCCGCCGCCGGCGCTGAAAACGCTGCCAGTTGCTACGTTTCCGCTGAAAATGCAGTGGGTCAGCGTCGGACTGCTATCGTCGTTGAAGACCCCGCCGCCGGCGCGGGCCGTGTTCCCGACGAATGCGCAACGGGTCAGTGTCGGGCTGCTGCGCTCAACATTGTACATTCCACCCCCGCCGGTGGCCGCGTTCCCGTTGAACATGCAGTGGGTCAATGTCGGGTTGCTTTCATGGTTGAACACCGCGCCGCCGTCATGGGAGGCAGTGTTCCCACTGAACGTGCAGTTCGCAATCATCGGGCTGCTGAAGAGACAATTGACTGCTCCACCTCCGGCGGCGTAACCTCCGCTGACGTAACCCCCGGTGATCGTAAACCCGGCAACGACGGAGTCGGGACCCTCCATTGAGCGGAACCGAAACGCCCGGTGCTCGTCTTCGATTGTACCCTGGCAGTCGATGACTGTAGCCGACACCGTCTCGGGATCATCGGGGTCGTTGCCTCGCAAGACGATGGCCTTTCCGAAAAACTCCAGATCGCGGTTGCCGGCGCCGGTGTACGTTCCGGGAGCAACAAGGACAACATCACCTTCGTACGGATGAGCAACATCGATCCCGGCCTGGATGGTGGCCTTGGGGCCGTGCTCGCCGTCCCACGCCGGCGACAGGCCGTCCCACCCGTCGTCGCCAGTGCGAGCCACGTAGTAGGTTCGTGGCGGACTCACCGGATCCGTGTCCCCCTCATACTCGGCCAGGGTGTCGCGCCCGTCATTGTCCGGATCCGCGCTCGCGACACCTGCCGTCGTTGAATCGAAATGAACCTGTTCCCACCAATCCGGCAACGCGTCGCCGTCCGTGTCCAGGAACTCGTCTGCTCCCATATCGACATGATCGCCGATCTCACGCGGCTCACTGTCAATGTCCGTCTGGTCAGCGTAGTCTCCCAACGGATCACCGGCATCGATGCACGGGGAACCGGACTGCAGGTGTACGCCGCCGCCGGTCAGCAGGGGATCGTCTCCCGTATTACCAACACCCGCCAGCGTATCGAGCCCCTGGATACAGCTGTAATTCACTGTTGGCGATCCGCCGTGGATCTGCGTGGACTCATCTGAGCCGCCGCTATCGCGGTTACCCCAGAAAACGCAGTTGGTCGCCGTCGGGTTCCCGTAGCTCATCCCTCCCCCGGTGCTGACGGCGATGTTCCCGATGAGCGTGCAGTTGGCCAGCAATGGGCTCGCGCTGGAGACGGTGTTGTACATCCCGCCGCCGCTGTAGCCGGTGTTCCCACTGAACACGCAGCCGGCCAGTGTCGGGCGGGTGTCATACGTGTTGTACATCCCGCCACCGTTGTAGCCGGTATTCCGGCTGAAGGTGCACCTGGTCAATGCCGGGTCGCTGTCGTCATCATTGTGCATACCGCCGCCGTTGCCGGCGTTGTTCCGACTGAAAACGCAGTCGGTTACGGTTGGGCTGCTATTGCGGGCGTTCGCCATCCCACCGCCCGAGCCAGCCGCGTTCATTCTGAAGGTGCAGTTCGTCAGCGTCGGGCTGCTGAATGAGTCGTTACGCAACCCGCCACCATTGTTGTTGGATGTGTTCTCACTGAACGTGCAATTGGTCAACGTCGGGCTGCTGCCGTGGTTATGCATCCCGCCGCCGTCGTAGGCTGTGTTTCCGCTGATTATGCAGTTGGTCAACGTCGGGTAGCTGCCGTAGTTGCGTATGCCGCCGCCTTCGTTGTTTGCGGTGTTCCCGCTGATTCTGCAGTTGGTCAGCGTCGGCGAGGAGAACCGGTTGTACATCCCGCCGCCGCCACTGCTGGGGTGCGTGCCGGCCGATGTGTTCAGGCTGAAAGTGCAGTTGGCCAGCGTCGGCCTGCCGTAAGCGTTGTACATCCCGCCACCGCGGTCCCGATTCTGCTGGAAGAGTCCATCTGCATTGCCGCCCGCGATGGTGAATCCGTCCGTGGTGGCCGTCGCATCCGTGTCGCTGCCGGTAACAACGTGGTAGCTATTCTCACCATTATTGCCGAAACCTGGCTCGTCGTCGTTGGACAGATCGCCGGTGAGGGTCGTCTCGTTGGCGGTGAAATCGCGAGTGTTCAGGTCGAACGTGACTGGATCCTCGTCGCCGACGAATCCGCCGTAGAGGGCAACGCCGTTGATGAGTTGAAAAGTCGCCTCCCGATCGCCGGGGGCCTGACCGGCGCCTTGGTCGGGCGCGTACGTACCGGCGGCGACCCAGATCACGTCATTGCCGGCCGTCGCTGCCAAACCGTCCTGCAGATGGCTGAAGGCCGTGGCCCACGATGTCCCGTCGCCGCCGGGCGGCGCGTCGTCGTCGACGTACCAGCGATCCTGCGCCGTCGCGACGCCCGACGTGAGAAACATGACACTCGCCACGAGAATCCAGGATTTGAGAGCGTTCGCCACGCGAAATCTCCTCAGAATGTAGTCGATACCAGACAGGTCGTAATAGCGCGATCATATCGGAGCGAACCGCCAGATACAAACCAAACGGCCCCTCACGCCCCGAGAACGTAACAACGCCAATCCCATCGCGCCCGTCCGATTGAACGCTTTGTAACGAATCTGCCGATTAGCGGCGTCCGCTTGGAGTGGGAGTTGACGCCGCACCCTCGGGCGCACACCAAGCCGCCCATAACCGTAGACCGATGTTGTCCGAGCGGACCCGTCGAGTTATGCTGGGGCGATTCCAGGCGGACGGGAAACGCTTCACGTGCAGGATGGGACAGACGGTTGAGCCGACCACGCAAGAAACACGAGAAATCGCGCAAGACGGATCGCGCCGCGCGTTCCGAGAGTGCAGCGCCACCGCGCAGCGTTAAGTGGCCGGTATTCAAGGCCGTGATCATCTTCGTCGGAGTCATGGGTGGCTACTACGCGATCGACCACTACACCTTGCTGCTCATGGGCGACGGCATCCAAACCTATCTCGCGATGATCGCGCGGTCCTCAGCGGCCATCCTCCGCGTGCTCGGACACGAAGCCACCACGAGCGGCACAGCGATCGTATCACCGGAGTTTTCCGTGCAAATCGTGCGCGGGTGCGACGCGCTGGATCCGACGTTTGCGTTCGTCGCGGCTGTCCTGGCCTCTCCGGTTTCGATCTGGCTCAAACTCCCTGGGCTGGTCGTCGGCACGATTAGCCTGTTGCTCGTCAACCTAGTGCGCATCGTCAGTTTGTTCTTCGTCGGAATCTACTTCCGCGAGATTTTCGACATCATGCACTACGAACTCTGGCAGGCTGGTTTCATCGGGCTTGCCATCGTCTTTTGGGCGATCTGGGTTCAGTGGGCGACAAGACGCCGGGAGCGAATGACCCATGCCGCCGCGTAAGTCAGCCGGCTGGTTCTTCGTGCGTTTTCTCCTGTTTCTCCTGTATTTCTTTCTGCTGTTGCTCCCTTGGCCTGGGCTCGGCGAAACGTATGGCGCCTTCTACCGAGCGACGGCCAACGTGCTGTTTTGCTCGTTCGGATCGCACGGCTCGGTTCAGGTCGAGCCGTTGGACGACGCGGAACACGGGCGCGACATGCGCTTGATCTTGGAGAACACGCAGAAACAAACCAGGAGCATCACCGACGGGCGAACACGCCTGATGGGCTACCAACCTACGGTGTTCCTGGTCGCCCTCACATTGGCGACGCCTCTTTCCTGGCCACGGCGGTGGAAGGCCCTTGCTTGGGGTCTGGCCGGGGTCAACCTCTACGTTGCGTTCAGATTGCTCGTGCTTCTCGCCGGAGCGTTCAGCGGTGACGACGCGATCGCCGTATTCTCGCCTGGGGTGACATTGCGCGCCGTTCTTGAACTCTGCAACTGGGTCTTCGTGGTGTCTTTCGCGGGGAGCTTCGTGGTCCCGGTGGGGATCTGGTTTCTCGCAACATTTCGCCGGGAGGATTGGGCCCTGCTGATCGGCGACTCCGGCCAGGGACCATCCGACGTCGCAACCCATTGATGCGAATGGGGTTACGGGCTCTCGGCCATGGCTTTGTTTCCTGATCACGGTCCTGAAGTCTACCCTTGACTCGGATGGTGGCGAACTGCTACCATCATTGGCTGGGTCATGCTGCTGAGCTGAGGGGTTCGGCGGCGCACGTCTATTCGACGTACTAGAGAGAGAGAGCAGAGAGAACGTGCAACCGCGGTCCGCGCTTTGGTGCGCGCGGTTGCTGTGATTGGTGCGCCATCTTGGCGCCCGCCAATGGTGTCGGCGTGCAGTCCGCGATTTGTGACCGCGGGCTGTTACGAGGAGGAGGTTTGCTTCGATGTTCAGTTCTACGTTTACGCGCGGACGGTTGAGTCTTAGCGCTGTCTTGATGCTTAGCGTCGCGTCGTATTCCGTGGCAGCTACGATTCCGCTCATCGATCCGAACACCGGCCTCGACTCCGGTTGGCAGGCGTCGTTCCCCGACAACGCCATGATCAACCTGGTGGTCGACGCGGTGACAGCCGACGCGGTGTTCATCGAGAAATTCGTCGACTTCGAAGATCCGATGGGCCCTGGGGGACTGTTCTCTTCGGCCAACATCGATTTCACGCAAACTCTGTCGGACAATCTGACAGTGCCAAGCATTGTCATTGTTGATGAGAGTCTCACCAACTTGACCGGTTCGGACTGGGGTGGATTCGATTTTCTGGTCGTCGGCGCCGAAGAAGCATGGTTCGATGTCGACCGATCGAGCGGTTTCGACACCAGCCCCTTCGTGAACCAGACGTTTGGCGATTTCGTCGGCGGTGACGCGAATCGGGCGACGACGCTTCGGACCAGTGGCGGAACAGTGTCTCACCTTGACACTTTCTTCCCAGGTTCCGGCAGCGGAGAGCTGTGGATCGACATCGACCTGTCGCTCGCGGATATTACGTCGTTTGACTTGAAGGAAATCCCGGTGCCGGAACCGGCGACTTTGATACTGCTCGGGATTGGCGCTGTGGCTGCGGTGCGACGGCGCGTGCGTCGCTGACGCTTCTTGTGGATTGCTGAGTTTTGAAGAATCGGGCATCCGTCCGCTGGGACGGGTGCCCGTTTTGTATGGTATTGGCCTACGCCGGGGCGGCGGTTTGGCTGGCGACTGCGATCACGCCGGTGAGGATGAGGGCTACCCCGATTTTCTGGACGGTGTTGAGTTGCTCGCCGAGCGCGAAGTAGCCGACGGTGGCGATGATGGCGTATCCGCCGCCGACCATGAGTGGGTATGCGACGCTGATCTTCAGGGCCTTGCTCTGCAGGGCGAACATGTAGAAACCGGCATTGAGGGCGAAGCACGTCAACCCGATGACCAGCGCCGGAGCGCTCAGGACCGTGGCTACGGCGCCCGCGATCCCCTTCGAGAATAGGCCGCCTGCATCGTGGACCTTGGTCATGCCCATCTTCATGAGGATGTTGGCGGCTGCGTTGAGAACGAGGGCGGTGATCAGCGCCAGTCCGTGGATGCTCTGCATGGAATTCTCCGGGTGGTTCGGGTCTCGGGGTTCGCTTGCGTAGGGGTAGCAGATTCGCGCGTCGCGGACAAGGTTGATCGGGCGATGGGCGGCGTGAGGGGGGCATGGGCGATTGGCAGACTCGGCGAACATTAAAGTGTTACTGCCCAATGAAGCTATAGTAGCGAGGGCGTCTCCCACCGGCATCGGGTAGCGTTCGCCGGTGTGCATCCGGGAAAACGGCTAGGCCGAAGCAGGAAAGGAGACGCCGATGGATCTCAAGAGTTACTGCGCTATGGATCTGCATCATAGTCACACCGTCATCGAAGCTCAAACGGCTGGGGGCAAGGTGCGTCTGCACCGAGATGTGGCCACCGAAGCGTGGCAGTTGATCGAAGCGGTCAAGGCAGTGCCCGGCCCCAAGGGCATCGTGATCGAGGAAGGCCCGATGGCGGACTGGGCCATGCGGGCCGTTAAGCCGTTCGTGGCGGAAGTCGTGGTCTGTGATCCGCGTCGCAATCGGCTGATCTGCGACGACGGCGACAAGACGGACACGATCGATCCGGGCAAGTTGATCGAGCTGTATCGCGTGGGTGCGTTGCGCCACGTGCATCATCCAGAGCGTCAGTCGATGATGGACCTGCGCGGTTGGGTGTGG
>JAJDDU010000434.1 GCA_029260155.1 Phycisphaerae bacterium
ACGAGCAGAACCTCGGCATCCGACTCGAAGACGCCCTCGGCAACATGCGCGAGCGATTGAACCAAATGGACGTCAGCTTCTTCGTCACCGCGGTGCAGATTTCCAAGCAAGCCGGCGGCGATCTCGCCGAGGTGCTCGACAAGATCGGGTCCATCATCCGGGCGAGAATCAAGCTCTTTGGGCAGGTCCGCGTGTTGACTGCCGAGGGGCGCATGAGCGGGATCATCCTACTCGGCTTGCCGCCGTTCATGCTGCTCGTCATGCTCTTTCTGAACCCCAACTACGCCAGCAAGCTGATCGAAGAAGACTTGGGAAACCAGATGCTCTTCGTCGCCGGAGCGATGGAGATTCTCGGCTGGGCCATGATCAGGAAGATCATCAACATCGACGTCTGATGCCATCGTAAGTTGGCAAACGTCAAAGGACGCAAGGAGCAAGACATGCTAATGCCAATCCTGGGATGTGTCGCCGGAGCGGTGGCTGTCTCCCTGCTCGTCTACGTGTTTCTGCCCAAAGGCCGAGAAGAGTCCGATGCCATCGACCGCCGGCTCGACGGTGACGATCGCGGCCGATCCACGACGAAAAAAGTCGACGCAGCGCCGAAGATGTCCACCCCGCAGCTGATGAGCGCCGTCAGGAAGGCCGCACCGAAAATCGCGGCACCTATGAGCGACGAAGACCAATCACGGTTGCGCGCCAAACTCGCCTCCGCCGGAATCCGCGCCGAATCAGGGCCGGCCGTCTTCCTCGCCAGCAAGACAATCCTCCTGCTCGCCGGCGCCGGTGCAGCCCTGTTCGCTACCTGGTTCACCAACCAAACGACGATGAACATCGCAGTACTCACCGTCTTCGTCGGCGCCATCGCCTTCATGCTGCCCGACGCGTACTTGTCGCAAACCGCCGCCACACGCGCCATCAAGATCAAAAAGGCACTCGCGGACTGCCTCGACATGATGGTCATCATGGTCGAAGCAGGACTCGGCATGGACGCAGCCATTCAACGCGTCGGCCTCGAAATGAACGAAGCCTATCCCGATCTCGCCGGCGAATTCCGCATCGCAAACGCCGAGATGAACATGGGACTGCCCCGCAACGAAGCCCTCGAAAACCTCGCGGCCCGCACCGGCGTGCGCGAAATCCAGTCCCTCGTGGCCACCATCATCCAGGCCGAACGATTCGGCAGCAGCGTCGGCAACACCCTGCGTATCCAGTCCGACACCGTGCGCACCAAACGCCAGCAAGCCGCCGAAGAAGCAGCCGGCAAGACAGCCGTCAAGCTGTTGATCCCGCTGATCCTGTTCATCTTCCCCGCCCTGATGATCGTCGTCGGCGGACCAGCCGCCATGACACTCATGGAGAACGCCGACGCAATCGGCTGATGGAGTGTGACACCGGTTTTCAACCGGTGGAAAGGAACCCGACGTGACCAACCAAGACCTCGACCCAGCCACCATTTATCCAGCCGCCCCCGAAACGCTGAAAGAAACAGGCCTGCCCGAAACTCTCATTGAGGGCTTGGTCTGCAAATACCTCTTCAGCGTCGGCGAGGCCATGGGCCGTAAGATCGAACGCGACCTCTGCCTACCCACACCACCCGTCCAAAAAGTGCTCGCCTTTCTCAAGAGAGAGCAAGACGTTTTCTACAAAGACCAATCCATGGGCGACTTTCTGTACACCCTCAGCGAGAGCGGCCGGGCCCGCGCCCGTCGCTTCCTCGAAGAGAGCATGTATGTCGGCCCCGCGCCCGTCGTGCTCGATCAGTACATCGAATCGGTTAAGCAACAGTCCATCACCAACGAGCATCCCAACAAGGAGGCCGTCAGAAAGGCGTTCTCCGACATCCTGCTCTCCGAAAAAGTCCTCGACACCGTCGGCCCGGCCATCAACTCCGGCAGAGGACTGTTCCTCTATGGATACCCCGGCAACGGCAAGACCACCATCGCAGAACGCATCACCCGCTGCTTCGGTCTCGACATCTGGATCCCGCACGCCATCTACGTCGACGGCGAAATCATCACCTTCTACGACGCCGAAAGTCACGAAGCCGTCGACACCCGCGCCATGGTCATCCAGGACGAGTACGACACCCGCTGGATCAAGATCAAGCGACCGACCATCGTCGTCGGCGGCGAGCTGACCATGGGCTCATTGGAGTTGCAGTACAACCGATTCACCAAGATCACAGAGCCCTCCATCCAGTTGAAGAGCAACTGCGGCACCCTGGTCATCGACGACTTCGGCCGCCAGCGCATGCCGCCGATTGAATTGCTCAACCGCTGGATCGTCCCGCTCGAAAAGCGCTTTGACTATCTGATTCTCGCGAACGGCAAGAAGATCCAGGTCCCATTCGATCAGTTAATCATCTTCTCGACCAACTTGGAGCCGAAAGACCTCGTAGACGACGCCTTCCTGCGTCGCATCCCCTACAAGATCAACGTCGGCGACCCCACCGAAGAGGAATTCCGCGCACTAATGGACCTCTTCACCAAGAACATGAACGTCCCCTCCGACCCCGACGCCATCGACTATCTCATCGAGACCCACTACAAGGCGAAGAATAGACCGTTCCGCTGCTGCCACCCGCGCGATTTGCTATTGCAGATACAGAACTTCGCTTCCTACCACGGCACGGACCCCGAAATGACCCGCGCAACCTTCGACCAAGCCTGCAACAACTACTTCGCCGTCATGTAACCCGGGCGCACGCGACACGACGACCTAAGACCCCCTGACTTCGATCCGTCGCGGCTTGACGTCATCGGCCTTGGCCAGCTTGATCGTGAGTACGCCATCTTTGAGCGATGCCTCGACGCTGTCTTCCTTAACGCCCTCAGCGATTCTAAACGAACGGGAGAATCGCCCCACACGCCGCTCGGTGATATGGTAGTTCTCACCCTCTCGCGTCTCGGTGTTCTTCCGCTCGCCGCTCAGCGTCAACAGGCCATTCTCGAACGTGACATCGATGTCGTCGCGAGCGAAGCCGGGAACGTCCGCATCGACGAAGTAGCTGTCCGCGTCCTCGCGAACATCGACCTCGACACTGAGATCGTCGTCCGAGCAAAACGCCTGATCCAGAGCGTGAAGCGGGTCAAATCCCAAACGCGTCGACAGCGGCGATCCCAAACGTCCTCTCAAATAAACCGGTAGCATCACGCACCTCCAATTCTTAAATTGCTCCGCGAGGAGCGGTTCTTATTGTCGCACACGCTAACAGAGTGCAACACCCATGCCACTCTGTGACATGTTCTTAAAGTACTCTGCGAAAATGACTTACGTGCGTTTCTTAGGTCCGGCGACCGCGGCGAATTCTGCCAAAATGGCGGTCCGGCCGCCCCGAAAACGACGCAACACGTTGTCGCGCAACACGTTACAATCTGCCGTGTCATTTGGGCGTGTTCAAACCCGAACTCAGTGATCGGTGTAATGTGACGGATGAGTCGCTACATCTTGTTTTTCTTCTTGGATGCACCGGCTGCGGCAAGGGTGCGGTGGGACGCGAGCTTGCGCGCGCGGTGGGCGGCGAGATCATCAGCGTGGATTCGATGAAGGTCTATCGACGCATGGACATCGGCACAGCCAAGCCGACGCTCGCGATGAGGGACACGGTCTGTCACCATCTGATCGACGTGGTCGAGCCGTCCGAGGAATTCTCGCTCGCACGCTATCTTCGAGCAGCCGAAACCGCTGCTGCGGAGATCACCGGGCGCGGCAAGACGGTCCTCCTCGTCGGCGGAACTGCGCTCTACATAAAGGGGCTGAGCGAAGGAATATTCGAAGGGCCTTCGGCGGACCCAGCCATTCGGAAACGACTAAACCACCGTGCCGATGAGGCAGGCCTCGATGTCCTGCACCGCGAATTGGCCGCCGTAGATCCCGAGGCGGCGGAGCGGATCCATCAGAATGACAAGCGTCGCATCGTTCGCGCGTTTGAGGTGTACGAGATTACCGGCCAACCGATTACAGCGCTGCAGACACAGTGGGACCGGCAGCGTACGAAGCACCGGTGCACGTTCATCGGATTGCGGCGGCCCTTGGAGGATCAGAACCACCGCACCAACATGCGCGTGAAGCGGCTGATCGAGATGGGTTGGGTTGATGAGGTTCGATCGCTTCTTGCTGAAACAACGCCACTGAGCACCGCCGCAAGCCAGGCCACAGGGTACCGCGAACTCACCGAACACCTCCGCGGAACGCTGTCCCTTGAAGACGCGGTCGAATTGATCAAAATCTCCACCAGGCGACTTGGCAAAGCGCAGCGCACCTGGTTCAAGCGGTTTCACCAAGTCTCCTGGTTCGATGTGGGCACGGAAGAAACGGCGGCGCAGGTCGCGACGCGCATTCTCGACAAGTGGGACGCTCCATGCAGCACGTAACCGAAATCACCAACTGGGCCGTCGATCTCATCGGGGTCAAGAAGACATATGCCCGCAAGATTCAGGCGTTACGCGGCGTCAACATTCAGGTCGGACGCGGCGAGATCTTCGGTCTCTTGGGCCCCAACGGTGCGGGCAAGAGCACGCTGGTAAAGATCATGATGACGCTGGTTCGCCCCGACGTCGCCTACGGAACGGTGCTGGGTAGGCCTTTGGGCAATCGCAAGAAGCGAGCGGTCATGGGGTTTCTGCCGGAACTCTCCCGATTCCCGTCTTATCTCACTGCGCATCAGGCGTTGGACTACTACGGCGCGATTGCCAAAGTACCGCGCGTCACGCGTCGCAAGCGAGCCACCGAGTTGCTCGAACGCGTCGGCCTGAAGGACTGGTCCGACACGCGGGTCAGTCAGTATTCCAAGGGCATGTCGCGGCGACTTGGTCTCGCGCAGGCGCTCATCAACGATCCGGAGCTTCTGGTGCTCGACGAGCCCACCGACGGCTTGGATCCCATTGGGCGTCGTGAGGTGCGGACGTTGCTCGCGGAACTGCGCCGCGCGGGCAAGACGATATTCATCAACTCGCACTTACTCAGCGAGGTCGAGACGGTCTGCGATCGCGTCGCGATTCTGCATCAAGGCCTCGTCGCTCGGCAGGGGACTCTGTCGGAGTTAACCCAGCACACGGTCGAGTACCGCATCGTCACGTCGGGTGACGTGGGCGCCGTCCGGGCCGAAGTGGAGAAAATCGGCGGCAGCATTGACGACGGGCAGATCATCGTAAGCGGCCATGACGCGAAGCGTGTAAACGAAATCATCGATCTTCTGCGATCGCGGGACTACCTGATCGAATCAGTCCAACCGAGGCGGTTCAGCCTAGAGGACGTTTTCGTCGAGGTCATCGGCGACGCCGCCGATTCCGTCGGCGCCCCCCCGATCGCCCGCCGCGCATCGTAGGATATGAGACGGAACGAGTTTGCAGCCAGTCGGCCCGACCGAAGGACCGTCGGAAACGCCGTAGATAACGTGTGTGTCCCCCAGACCCATACGAGACCCTGGTGGGCACTAGTGACTCAGACCTCGGGGTCCGTTCGGTGCTATTCGCTGGATACAAAGCAGTGATACCCATTGAGAGCCTACCAAATTCGGATTCCACGGACACTCTGTGCTTGACCTCGATGGCGCGCAGCGCGGCCGAGTTTCTGCGGCGTCACGCGTGGTGTCTAGACATTCACAGAGGGTGGCTTGAGATTGGGTGGGAGGGTGTCGTCGCTGTGTTTCTGTTTGAGATCGAACCGGCGCATGCAGAAGCCGATCGCAGCATGTGGGTCATAGTGGGAGATGTCCCGGCAGCACACATATGTAACGACAATCCAAACGGAGCATCAGCCTTGAATGCGTATGTGAAAGGGAGTTCGGGGGACACACACTTTATCCCGGGAGTTCGAGTTCGGGGGACACACACTTTATCCCCGACCCAAGAATCGCCGGATTGCCGGGGATAAAGTGTGTGTCCCCCGCGAAGCGGTCTAACAGATGCCGCCACGCCGGCCAAGATGTTGTATACTGTGGGTGGACTTGATGTCGACACGGCGTTCCGCACGGGGCGTGTCGCCCGCGAGAGAATGCCGCAAGTTGAGCGGATGAGATGTTTCGCGCGTTTGTTTCCTGTGGCGCGAATACTTGGATCGTCTTGACGGTCGCCCTGGGTATGTCCCTCGGCTGTCAGGGGAGGCGAGCGAGTCTTTGCGTTGAGTCAGTTGGCCAAACCTCCAAGAGCGTCGATGTCGACACGCCTGAGAATGAACTGCCCACGCTGTTCGAACGCGCTCAACAAGCTGACCGCGATGTGTGGTGGCCTGCTGTTCAGCGACTGGGGCGACTCGCCAACGACAATGAAGCACTTCGCGAGCAAACATGGCGGCACGCGAGGGTCAACTCGCTGGGCATGAAGTTCGCTGAAGTGCCTCCAGGGACGTTTGTCATGGGGCCCGACGAACACCGCATCTTTAGCGTACAGGTCGCTCATCAAGTGAGGTTGTCCGAGGGGTACTTCATCTCCATCGCCGAGGTGACGAACGCCCAATTCGGGCGGATGTTCCCTGGGGCAGTGCAGGATTGGGAGTACTCGCCGCACCAAGACTCGCCAGCTGTCAGCATCTCCTGGGAGATGGCCAACAAGTTCTGCGAGCTTCTTTCGGCTAAGGAAGACGCCGTTTACCGGTTACCGACTGAGGCGGAATGGGAATACGCCTGCCGCGCTGGAACTACTACCCGATACCACTTCGGCGACGACGCGGCGTCGCTCTTCGAGTACGCATCGTGCGGACAACAAGTGGGCAGCGCATCTCAGGTTGCGAAATTGAAGCCAAACGCCTGGGGAATCTACGATATGCACGGAAACGCGTTCGAGTGGGTGAGCGACTGGTTTACGAGCAGTTACTACGCTGCCTGTGCGGCCGAGGGGCTCGTCGAGGATCCACGGGGCGCCGAGCGCGGACGCTCCCATTTTCTCCGAAGCGACGGGTCGCATGTTCTCCGGAGCGGACCATGGGTATCACGGAACCCGTTCGCATGCACTTCGACTGCGCGGTTTCCGAAACCGCTTCTCGAACGGGTTCCTTTCGATCCCGATTTAGTCAAAATGTCCCAACTCATCGGATTTCGCGTCGTTCGAGAACTCGCCGAATGAAGGACCGCCCTTAGGGTGTTCCCTGCAGCAACCAATCCGGCCAGCCTCTACTCCCCGGGGAGCATGGCGAATCACGGCCGGTTTTGGTACAGTATGCGCAACGAAACGAGTTCGTTTTTTGGAGTTAGCAATGGTGCCTGATCGAGACGTGGAACAGAGCAACAAATCCCCTTTCTCGCCGGTTGAGCAGGCGTTTGAGGATCTGCGGGCCGGCGAGATGATTGTCCTGGTCGACGACGAAGACCGCGAGAACGAGGGCGATCTGGTGATGGCTGCGCAGTTCGTAACGCCCGACGCGGTGAACTTCATGCTGCAAAAAGCACGAGGGGTCCTGTGCGTCTCGCTGAGTCACGAACGGTGCGAGGAACTCAATCTGCCGCACCAAGCCAGCGTGAACACGACGCGCTTCGGGACGGCGTTCACGGTATCGGTTGACGCTCATTCCCGATTCGGCGTAACCACGGGCGTGTCCGCATCCGACCGCGCCAAGACCATCGAGGTGCTGGTAGCTGGCGACACACGTCCGAGCGACCTGAGTCGCCCCGGCCACGTGAATCCGTTGATGGCCAAGGACGGCGGCGTCCTCGTTCGCGCGGGGCAAACCGAGGGCTCGGCCGATCTGTGCAGGCTGGCGGGGTTGAAGCCGGCGGCGGTGCTGATCGAGATCATGAACGACGACGGCACGATGGCCCGCGTGCCGGAATTGACGCGCGTGGCAGCCGAGCACGGGCTAAACATGTACACGGTCGCATCGATCATCGAGCACCGCATGCAGCGCGAGCCGTTCTTGCGTCGCGGCGAGACGATCAAGTTGCCGACGCGCTTCGGAAACTTCCAACTGACGGAGTATCACTCGCCGGTTGATCCAGAACCGCACTTGGCAATCTACTGTGGCGACATCGGAAACCGCGACGCGAACGGCGGTGCAATGCCGGTCGATCATCCGGTGCTCGTTCGTGTTGAATCGGAGTGTATGACAGGCCACGTGTTCGCATCGGCTCGCTGCGATTGCGGTCAGCAGCTTGCCTACGCCATGGAGCGCATGCAACAGGAGGGTGAGGGTGCGATTGTCTACCTGCGTCAAGAAGGTCGCGGCATCGGCCTGCACAACAAGCTCCGCGCGTACAAACTTCAGGATGAGGGTCTGGACACCGTCGAAGCCAACGAGAAACTGGGCCTCCCCGTGGATCGGCGGGACTACGGCGTTGGAGCCCAGATCTGTCGCGACCTGGGCCTTTCTCAGATTCGTGTGCTGACCATCAACCCGAAGAAGGTGAATCGCCTGAAAGTCTACGGGATCGACATCGTGGAGCAGTTGCCTGTGTCGATCACGCCGAACGAGCACAACGTGCACTATCTTCGAACGAAGAAAGAGAAGATGGGGCATCAGCTCGATCAGCTTTAGGCGTCAGTTGTTGGCTGGGTGGCCCATCTCCTTAGAGGTGGGGGACTCGATTGACGGTTGGGTTCGCGTCAGCCCTCAGTACATTGGGGACCACCGCATGGATTCAGCCATCGCGCGGATAATTGATGCCAACGCCAATCGCGCTCGCGAAGCTTTGCGTGTCATCGAGGAGTTCGCGCGTTTCGATCTTGACGACAAGACCCTGTCCTCTGAACTCAAATCGCTGCGACACGAACTTGCCGGTGCGTTGGCCCGCGACACGATGCGCGGCGTCATACGATGTCGCGACACGCAATCGGACGTCGGGCGAACGCTTGAAACGCCCTCCGAATACCAGCGCGACGACTTACGGGCGGTCGTCGCTGCCGCGTGCAAACGCGCGAGTGAAGCGTTGCGGGCACTTGAGGAGTGCTCGAAGACTGTTGACCCCGGCTGTTCCCGCCTTCTGGAGCAACTGCGCTACCGGGCCTACGAGATCGAGCGTGCGGTGACGATCCGCATTGACTCTCGAGGCCGGTTTCAAGGCATCACGCTCTACGTTCTAATCACCGAGGCGCTTTGCTCCGGCCACTGGCTCGCAACCGCGCAGGCTGCGATCGCAGGAGGCGCGGACTGCATCCAACTCCGCGAGAAATCTCTGTCGGATCGCGTGCTCCTGGCGCGCGCGAGGGAGCTCGCAGCCGTGTGTCGAGAGGCGGGAGTGCCGATGTTCGTCAACGACCGGCCTGACATCGCCCGGCTGAGCGGCGCGGACGGTGTCCACGTCGGCCAGGATGATCTCAGCGTCGCCGAGGCGCGACGCGCGGTCGGTCCGTCGTTGATGGTGGGATGTTCGACGCATTCGATTGAACAAGCCTGGGCGGCGATGGCTGACTCGCCCGACTACATCGCAGTCGGTCCGATGTTCGCTTCAACGACCAAGCCGCACCTGGATGTCCCCGGTCTGTCGCTATTGCGGGCAGTGAACGCGGAGACGTCGCTGCCGGTCGTGGCGATCGGCGGGATCAGCCACCAAACACTGGACGCGGTGCTGGGGGCGGGGGCGCGACGCGTGTGTGCCTGCTCGGCCGTAGTCGCTCAGCCGGACGTGGCTGCGGCGGCGCGCGAGCTGAAACGCCGGGTAAACGAATTCAAAATGGCGAATTCTGAATTCTGAATTCGCCATTTCGAATTCACTCCACATCACCCACTTGACGACTCGGGATTGGGTGGCATGCTGTTGGCTTGGCAGGCGCGCCGCGCTTGCGCGAGGGTAAGCACTGATTCAGGGCGTGCGGGCGATGACATCGACGGAATCACAGACAGTAGCGCGGCAGGGTGTGGCGTACGATGCGCCCGCCGGCGGCGGTGGCAGGTGGTGGTTGGCGGTCGGAATCGGCGTCGCGGTGTCGCTGCCGTTGGGATGGCTGCTGTCTTACGGTGCGTCGCTGCCGTTCATGCTGGGGTTGTTCTTCTTCGCGTTGTTCGGGTTGGTGATAGGTGCCGTCGTCTATCGGGCGGGGCTTGCAGCTCGACCGATTCCTTCGATGCAGATCAAGCTGGGAACGGCCGTTGTCATTACCGTCTGCTTTGGGCTATCGCTTGCCAAGGAGGCGCGAGACTATCCTATCGACATGGCCGACCATGTGAGTCGAACGGTTCAGCTCCTCCCAGACAACATGACTTCCGATGAGCTAAGCGCCGACGTCGTCACGTTCATTCAGACTACGTTGCGCGAGCGCTACGGAGGCAACGGAACGATCGGATACGTGCGCTGGGCGCTGGCCAGCGGCAGGCTGGAATACCCGGTCGCGACGATGAGCGACCCGATCCTCCTGACGCCGGCGCAGAACCGCTTCTGGTGGGTATTTCGCGTGCTCGCGTCGGCGGTGCTGCTAACCTTCGGAATCTACTCGCAGACGTCGTTGCTTGGTAGTCCTCCTGACACTCAGGCGCCAGCGGGCGCAGCGGAGTCACAATGAGTGCTCAAACCCCATCGCGAACCGTCGTCTCGTGCATCATCGAACACGGCCACCAAGATGTGCTCATCTGCCGGTCCGCCGACGGCAACGACGAAGAGCGCTCTTGGGAGTTTCCGTGCGGCTTGATGGAGCCGGGAGAATCACATGAGGCTGCGACGCGACGAGTCTGCCTTGAGCGCGTCGGCTTGACCGTCGTCGTGCACACCGGCCAGCCACCGTTCGTCGCGGAATTCGAAGGCAAGCTGGCGACGTTTCGCTTCTTCCTGGCGACCGGCACGGACGATGCAGAACCGATCGACTACGCCGAGGTACGCTGGGT
>JAJDDU010000435.1 GCA_029260155.1 Phycisphaerae bacterium
CATGCGTGTGCCCTCGCCGGGGACGGACGACACGTGGATTACCCCGTCGTGTTGCGCGATGATCCTCTTCGCAAGTGGAAGGCCCATACCAGTGCCGCTCGGGCGTGTGGTGTAGAACACGTCGAAGAGTCGCTTGATCGCACTGGGGTGAATCCCGGCACCGTGGTCGATGACGGAGATGTTGAGCGCTTGAGGTGTACCGTTTGTTCTCGGAGTCACACGTCCCGAGATGGTGATGCAACTGCCGGCGTCTGAGTGATGAGCCGCGTTGGTGATCAGTTCACCGATGGCAGATGCGAATTTCTGGCGATCGATGGGCCAAGTTGCGCCGGCGGATTCGTCCACCGTTTCCACGGTTATGTCCTTACTCTTGACGACACCGCGCGCCTCGGCTTGGGCGTCGTCCGCGATTTCGGCGAATGTCGCCGGCTGTTTGTCGAGCTGCACGATACGGCTGAATTCGAAGAGCTGCGTGATCCGCTGATCCATGCGATCGATCTCCGAAACGATATCGTCGAACATGGAGCAGATTTCGATGTTGTCGCCTGCGCGTCGGGCGGCCAGTTGAGCGCCTGCGCGCATGCCTGCGAGCGGATTGCGCAATCCGTGGGCGACGTTCGTGCAGAGTTCGCCGACGGCGGCCATCTCGCGCGCCTCGACGAGCTGCTTCTGATGATCGGCGAGACGCTGGGCCATCACGTCGATGCTACGACCAAGCCTGGCGAGCTCGTCGTTGCCGTGTGGCGAGACGCGGTGTTCGAGATTGCCGTACCCGATTTCCCGTGCGGCTTGGTTCAACACGTCAATGGGACGAACGAGCCAGTCCCGTATCTGCAGCATGACAACCGCAAACAGCATCGCGGAAACCAGCGCGACGGCGACAACGACGGTCTGGGCCGTGGATGACGCGCGCGCAGTGCCGGCGACGGAGTCGGCCAACCTGCGGTCGTATTCTCGGCGGAGCTTTCGCAGTTGCTGATCCGCGTCGCGGACGATCTCGGCAGTTGATGGATCATCGGCCTCCGCAGCGGCGAGCGCACGGATGTGGTCCTTGATCCGCGACCACCCGAGTTTCTCCGGGTCGTCGGTGGCAAGACTGACGCGGACGCCGACGTCTTCCAGTACGTCTTCGGGCCACCAGTCTTCGCTGTCTCGGAGGCGGGGCATCCCTTCATTGACAGCCATCTGATAGAAGATTTCCGCGCGGATATCGTCGGTGAGAACGGTGAGCCCACGCATGCGTGCGTGGGCCAGCGCTTGCGTCGAAATCGTCGTTACGGCGTAGTTGACGGTCACCGCCACCACCAGGAGCATGCAGAACATCGCCAGCATCGCGACGCTGAGCTTCCCGCGGATCGTCATGATACGTGACCGTCCTCGCTACCTTCGGCTTTCGTTAGAACGCGACCGGTCGATTGTAGCAGAAAGAATACCAGACGCGGAAGATGTCCATGTCGCTTCCATAGCCGTCGACCGGGATCTCCGCTTCGGGGTCGTAAATACTCTCGTAGTTGAAGTCGTCACGTTCATCATCCCAACGCACGCGCTGGGCGGCAATCTTGCCGGCCTGGTCGCCGTACCAACTGGCGCTGGCGTCGGTATAGAGCACGTTGTACCCGACCTTGTGCGCAAAGTGCCCGTGCCCTGGCTGGCTGAAGCGATATTGCGTGAAGTTATCGGATGCGATGGCCAAGTGCCGAGCAGCCCCCAGGCGGGGGCTCTTCAACGCGGGTATGTGGACCGCATACGTATAGCTCGATGCCACTGGAACCGGGTTGGGCTGACCGAGCTGATCAAGCGATCCGCCGGCGTCCAATGTCTTCGCAGATGGGCATCGAAAAACCGGCGCGTCGCTGACGAAGTTCGGCCAGAGGTATCCGAGATGCTGCGCGACCGTGCCATCGGGCCGCTTGCGTTGAATAATCGAGCGATTGGACTCTCCGCTGAGAGGAGCCATGATCGGTGGACCGTATTCGCGATTGTACTCAGCGTAGGTGAAGAGGCCGACGGCAACGTGCTTCAGATTCGAAAGACACACGGTGCGCCGCGACTGTTCGCGGACCTTCTTCATCGAAGGCAGCATCATGGCTCCCAAGCCGCTAATAATTGAAGTCACCACGAGCAACTCGATTACTGTCAGGCCTCGGCGTTTGATTTTCGCGTTTCGGGCTTCGATCACTGACTTTCTCCAATTCACCCGCGCGGCACGGGTGGTGCAGGATACAGGCCATGCATGACCGATGCCGAACAGACCGAGAAACCGTAAATACCTTTTCTGAAAACAATTATGAGGATTCTGGCCTGCTGCCTAATGGGGTTCCATTGCGAGCAAGGCCGCGAATTGTGGGCATACTCGCACCGGTCGCGACGTCCGCAAGGGGCACGGCAGCTAGAGGAGAAATGCTCGTGATAACCAGAGTCTTCCGCAAAATCGCGCTTGCTACACTCGCCGTGACTGCGATTGTCCACGCTGAGGTCACGACCCAGATCGAAAACTTCGAGTTCGCGGTCAGCGACACGGCCGCGGCGGCGGGAGTGACCGACATCACGGACCCGGAGAACCAACCCGCCTTCTACGTCAATGGCGAGGGGGTCGATGAAGGGGACGCATCCGAAGGGCTCTATTCGCTGGGCACGGACACATTTTTCGGCGCGAGCGGCGTGCTCGTACCCGGGTCGTTTATTGGCTGCCGGCGCTGGATCAGCGAAGATCTGTTTCCGAGCGGGCAAGTCGATCTGTCACACAACTACGGAGACCCGCTCGTCCCTGGGGCAGTCCCAGCCGACCGGCCGCTGGCCGACTTGGGCATTCTCGCAGACGTACTCGGCGAGGAGGGATTCAGCGAGGGGATTTGGGGCACGAATCTGTGGATCAATCTCCTGGACGCCGAGGGCGAGCGGTTCCGATTCCAGAACGTGCGCGAGGTGGCGCTATTCCTCGAAGACTACACTCTTGATGTTCCCGTGGGACGGAATCTGATCAGAATCGACCCGCGATCCGTGATCGACGTTCCCGACGGCGATCGCCTGCTGACAGAAATCGTCGCGTTCGAGATGTTGATTCAGGACGATGACGATCCGCCCACCGGGTTCGGTAAGTGGTTCATCGACAATCTCCGTATCGTCGAGCAAGACGTCGCTGCAGTGCCCGGCGACTTGGATGCGGATGGCGACGTCGATCTGAACGATTATGAGGGCTTTCTCGGCTGCGTCACCGGTGCAAACGCAGGGCCACCAATCGGCACATGCGGCACATTCGACCTCGATTTGGACGAAGACGTGGATTCTGCGGACTTCGCACGGTTGCAGCGCGCGTTCAGTGGAGCGCGGTGACCGTTCATGGACCCTATTCATCGAAGAAGGCAGCATCAAGGCTGCCGGGGCGATAGTAATCGAGCCACGAGCACTCGATTACTGTCGAGTCACGGCGACTGGAACTCTTGTTTCGGACTTCGATCGCTGACTTTCTCCAATTCACGCGCACGGCACGGGTGTTGCAAGATACAATTCAGCATGATCGACGCCGATTGGGCGGAGAAGCTGTAAGGTGTGTGTTTCCAATGATTTATGCTGGAATCGAACATCGAGTGAGTTGCGGTCCATTGCGAGGCAGGCCGCGAATTGGGGGCATGCTCGCAGTCGTAACGCCGGCTGAAAAATGCGTGACCCTCAGCGGAGTGGCGAAGTGATCAACAAGATTTCGAGCAAGATACTCATGGCAGCAATCGTCGTGACCGCCAATGCTCGCGCTGAGGTCACGACGCAGATCGAAAACTTCGAGTACGCGATCAACGACGCAGTCGCGACGGCTGGCATCACCGACATCACCGACTCCGAGAACCTCCCCACCTTCTACATCAATGGCGAAGGAGTCGATGAAGGCGGGGCGTCCGAGGGGCTCTACGCGCTGGGCACGGATGCGCTGTTCGGCGGCAAATTCGGGATATTCGTTCCGGGGTCATTCATAGGCTGCCGGCGGTGGATCAGCGAAGATCTGTTTCCGAGCGGTCAGGTCGACCTGTTGCACACTTACGGAGACCCACTGGTCCCCGGGCCGATCCCTGCCGACTTGCCGCTAAGCGATCTGGGCATACTCGCGGACGCATACGGCGGTGAGGGATTCGGCGAGGGTATCTTGGGCACGAATCTGTGGATCAATCTCCTTGATGCCGAAGGCGAGCGTTTCCAGTTTCTCAACATCCGCGAACTCTCGCTGTTTGTTGAAGTCTATGAACTCGACGTTCTCGTCGGGCGGGATCTGATCAGGATCGACCCGCAGTCGCTAATCGATGTCCCCAACGGCGACCGTTTGCTGACCGAAATCGTCGGGTTTGAGATGTTGATTCAGGACGATGACGATCCGCCCACGGGGTTTGGAAAATGGTACATCGACAATCTTCGCATCGTGGAGCAAGACGCCGCGGCGATACCCGGCGACTTGGACGCGGATGGTGACGTAGACTTAATCGATTTTCAAGGTTTTCTCGGCTGCGTCACCGGTGCCAATGGCGGCCCGCCGATCGGCGGATGCGAGGCGCTGGACCTCGATGTCGATGGGGACGTAGATTCTGCGGATTTCGCGCGGGTTCAGCGCGCGTTCACTCTAGGGCTCTGACCGGCCACACAGGGGAATTATCAGTTGGCGACCATTCTTATCATTGAAGACGAAGCGCTATTGGGCCGTAGCCTCGCGGCGAGTCTGGCGCAAGACGGGCACCGGAGTCACTGGGTTCCGTCGGCCGAGGACGGATTGTCTTGGTTGGGCACTCATCAGGCCGACCTGGCATTGATCGATTGCGGACTGCCGGGAATGAGCGGCATGGACCTGCTCGCGCTACTTGTGGAGGCGCATCCGGATACGGGTGTCATCATGATGACCTCCCACGGTGACGTGCCAACGGCTGTCTCTGCCATGAAGCTGGGCGCCATGGAGTTCCTCCTCAAGCCGGTTGATCTGGAGGTTGTCTCGCTTATTGCGCGGAAGAGCTTGAAGCGCCGAAGGATGGAGCGGACGTGGGCGCATGAGCGCAAGCAGCATTCGCAACAGTACGGCCTGCATCAGGTAATCGGACAATGCGCGGGCATCGAGAAAGCAAAGACACTGGTACGTCGAATCGCGTCTGTCACCGTGGCTGCTTCGGAAAGGCCACCGAACGTGCTCATCACGGGCGAGACCGGCACGGGCAAGGACGTGTTCGCCCGCGCGGTCCACTACGAAGGGACGAGGCAGGCGGGGCCTTTTGTCCACGTAAACTGCGCCGCGCTTCCGGAGAGCCTGGTCGAGTCTGAGTTGTTCGGACACGTCAGGGGAGCGTTCACCGATGCACGATCGAGCAAGCGAGGACTGTTCGAGGTCGCGGACCAGGGAACTCTGTTCCTCGACGAGATCGGAACGCTGCCGCTCGCACTGCAAGCGAAGGTCTTGACGGCGATCGAAACGGGCACCATCCGTCCGGTCGGTGGCGCGGACGAAATCAGCGTGAACGTGCATCTCGTGGCCGCCATGAACCACGACCCGGCCAAGCTCGTGGCGGAGGGGAAGTTCCGGGCTGATCTGTATCATCGGCTTCGTGTGATACACATAGAATTGCCGCCGCTGCGGTCTCGCGGCGCGGACGTGGACTTGCTGGCGGAACATCTTCTGCGCGCCAGCAGCCGCAAGTTCTCGATGCCGGCCAAGAAGCTGACGGATGCTGCGCGTCGAGCCCTTCGAGCGTATCGCTGGCCGGGCAATGTGCGAGAGCTTTCGCACTGCCTCGAAAGCGCTGTGCTGCTCTGCGGCGAAGATATCGATGTGGAATCGATGCGCATGCAACGTGATCCTGGGAACGGCAGCGCTCCCGTCGAGCCCTTGGACTCAATCGGCCTGGATTTCTCGAAGGGTCCCATTTCCCTCGAATGCGTGGAACGCGCCGTCATCGCCCGGGCGATGGCTGAAACACAGAACAACATCTCCCGTGCCGCGCGCCTGCTCGATCTGTCGCGTGACGCGATGCGCTACCGCCTGGAAAAACACGGCTTCCAGACGCTTCGCAACGGAAGTAAGCAAACATGATAAACGTCCGTGGAACAACGCCAGGGGTTGTGATTGCGTGGATCGTGTCCGTATGCAGCCTTCTTCCCGCTACGGCTTACGGGCAGTTCGTCGTCGATGCGGGCGGTGGCGGGACACACACGAGTATTCAGACGGCCATCAATGACGCCGTCGACGGATTCGACATCGTCGTCATGCCAGGCGTGTACTTCGAGCGTATCAGCTTCTCGGGCAAGGCCGTGCGCGTGCGCGGCTCGTCGCCGCTCGACCGGACGGTCGTTGATGCGACAATCGTTGACGGCGCAGGCGTCGGCTCGGTTGTCACCTTTGATTCCGGTGAGGGGCTGGGCAGTGTTCTTGAAGGACTGACCATTCGAGGCGGGCTCTCAATCGCCCACGGCGGCGGGATCGTCTGCGTGGCTGGGTCCAGCCCGAGCATCCTGCACAACGTCATCGCGTCCAACGCAAGCACGGACAATGGCGGCGGCTTGTATTGCGCCGACGGAGCGAGTCCGCTGGTTCAATTCAATGTGATCTTCGGCAATCGATCCGACTCCCGAGGCGGCGGGGTCTACTGCGAAGCGTCGTCGCCGGTGCTCAGACAAAACGTCATCGATGCCAATCTAGCGGGATGCAGTTCGGGCGGCGGAATCTACCTCGCTGCCGGTTCGGACAGCGCCGTCGTCGAAGCCAACGAGATCACCCGCAACTTCGCGCGCCTTGGCGGCGGGATCGCGGTCGCCAACGCGAACGTGCGTATCGAACGCAACCGGCTGATCAACAATTACGGTGTCCCGCGGGCAGGTGCGCTCTCCTTTACGAACGCCGATGTTACGCTGGTGAGCAACGTGATCGCGGGCAATCGATCGCCGATCGCTGCTGCAATCGACAGCGCCCAAAGCAGCGCCGTCGTGCGCGGCAACACATTCGTCGGCAACTGGGCGACGGACGACGTCATCCTCCTGTTCCTCGGAAGTTCGCAGCCGGAGTTAACCGGCAACATCATCGCGTTCAGCGAAGCCGGTGTCAGTGTTTTCGCGGTGGCTGGGGCGTCGTTGGTAGCAGACTACAACTGTTTTTTCGGTAACCCCGGTGGCGACACGTCGGGGACGGTTACGCTGGGGGCCAACAACGTCTTCGCAGACCCCGGGATTCTCGACGCGGGAACATGGGCCCCACCCCTCCTGATCGACGCCACCGAAGTGCCCTGTGACGCCGGCGCGCGAACCGAACTGATCGCCAACTACGAGGGTCCAGCCTCTGCGCGGGGATTCGCTCAATACCGACTTCGCCCCGATCGCGAGCGGTTTGACGTTGAGCTGTACAACTTCCCTTCAGGCGCGCACGGCGTTTCCGTCGGCGGCCTGCCTGTCGGACAGGTTTTTGTCGACGGCGGCGGTACCGGTATCCTCGAATTCGACACCAACGACGGCACGTTTCCGCCCGGCTTCCCCGAAGTCAGCATGGGGGACAACGTAAGTATCGGCAACATCACCGCGGCACCGCTCGGGCCAGCCTGGTCAGGGTCCAACGAGCAGTGGGTCAACGGCAACGCACACCTGCAGAGTTCTTCGCTGGTGCGGGATAGCGGGCCGACTTCCGTGCCGCCGGAGGACGCAGCGGATATCGACGGCCAGCCGAGGTTGGCGGGTAGTGCCACCGACATAGGAGCAGACGAGATCGTCCCACCGGGCGACGGTGACTTCGACGCCGACGGCGATGTCGATTTTGCCGACGCCAGGTCGTTTCAATTGTGTTTTCGAGGCGCGGCAGGGTTGATTCCCGATCCTGCGTGCTCCACGTTGGATCTCGACGGCGACGCCGATGTGGATCTGACCGACTGGGAGGCGTTCACCAACCGGGTAACCGGGCCGCAGTGACGCGCCTTGATTCGCTATCCTTTCGGACCATCGTCGGGACCGTCTTTTTCGTAGCGGCTGATCCGATACCGAACCGCATCGCGGGAGATGCCGAGAATCCGCGCGGCCCGCGACAGGTTGTGTTTCGAGAACTCGAGAGCAGCCCGGATAATCTCGTATTCGATCTCTTCGAGCGTCGGACAGTTTCCGGCGAAGTCCAGTGTGATAGAAGGCCGGTCGGCGATGTGTACTTCCGTCATCACGCCGCCGCCGGTCACGGGTTGAATGTTGAGATGCTCAGGGCGAATCTTAGGGCCGTCGGCCATGAGCACGGCGCTCTCAATGGCATGGGACAACTCGCGAACATTCCCAGGCCAATCGTAGGACCGCATCAACGCCATCGCCTCTGCGGCGAAGCCGTTCGACTGCAATCCGAATTTCGTCGCGTGCATCCTCTGGAAGTAAGTCGCCAAGAGGGCGATGTCGTCGCCCCGTTCGCGCAAGGGCGG
>JAJDDU010000436.1 GCA_029260155.1 Phycisphaerae bacterium
CCTGGTCGAATGCCACGCGGTCTGTGCCGAAGATCGCCAGGTAGTAGAGGCCGGGTTCGGGCGACGGGTTGGTTGGGCAATCTACGACGTCGCTCCCGCAGACGTTCGCGCCGAGCACGGGACGCGTCTGATCGAGTCCGCCCTGTTGCGACGACTGATCGGCCACCGCAATGAGCTCGCCATCCGAGGTGTACAGCGCCATGGCCAGATCGAAAACCGTCTGGAACCCGTTTCCGGTCAAGCCACTCACCGCCGCGGAGATGCTCATGACGCCGCTAGTCTGCAGCAAGGGGTCGCCGTCGAGTTCGATGCGGTAGATGTCGATGTCTTGGCCGAGGCCGGCAAACGCGCCGTCGCCGATCGCGCCGACGATGGGTCCGGGGTTACCGTTGTTGTTGACCGGTCCGATTGCGTCCGCCTGTTCCAGCGTGTCGTCGGGTTCGTGCCTGGACACGTAGCAAGTGAAGCCTCCGGCGCTGGCGTCATCTTCGACGCAACCGGGATCGATCACAGCCAGTGACAGTGCATACCCGCCGACGTCGTTCGGGGCGACCGGGGTGATGGACGTGGGATCTTCCGGGTCGTAGTTTGCGTTGAGTTCGCCGCTTATGCCGACGTAGATTGTGTCGGCGCCTGCGGGCACTTCGACGGTCGAAAATGCGTCGAGGCTGAATCGGTAGTAGTCGTCGCAGCCGGCCAATTCCTCGATGCCCGATCCGGCGTCTGCGAACAGTCGCAAGTATGGATCCCAAAGCGGCGTGCCGTCGATCGTCGTTTCACCCTCGACCAGCGCGGAGACGACTGCACCGGGCAAGAGTCCGTCGATGCGGAAGAGGTCAATGTCTTGTAGCGGGTCTACCACGGGCGGAAGCGTCTTGACGCAAGTGGCGTTGTCGGGGTCACCGGTACACAACAGCAGCGCTTCGAAGTCGTCAAGATCGATGTGTCCGTCCGTGTTGTGGTCGTGGACTTCACACGCCGTCGAGACTTCGGAGCCGAAGCACCGTTGAAAACAGGCGAAGTCGGCGAAATCGACGGCGCCAGTGTCGTCGCAATCGAAGAGCCTTAAAGGCGGCGGGGCGATCGGTTGGCCGTTGTCGCCGACGAATCCGTTCACCGTCGCCAGCCCGCTCGTGCAGGGATCGGGCGGGGCGATGGCAACTGTGTCGGCGGTGGCTATCTCGTTGTTGCCGTCTTTGTCTTCATTCGGTCCCGTGTACAATGTGAGCGCGATTCCATAATGCGGGAGGTCCAATGTGCAGTTCGCCCCGCCAGTGCAGACATCGTTAACGTTTGGATCCCAACCCGCATCATCGCAGACAAGTGGATACTCCGGTGGATCGCAGTGCGTGGCGACGCCGAGCAAGTGCATGCCATCCTCGTTCCCTGGCCCACCGCTTGCCAGCACGGGCCCGGCCTGTGGGTTGCCGCCTTCGCACGCGGACGGGTTGCTACCAATCGCAATCTCGACGCCGACTCTCCCGGTGGGCAGGGTGATCGGTCGACGCCCGATGTTGTCGCCGATGGGCTGGTCGACCACGCTGAGTTGTTGTTCGAGCGTGAGGCCACTGCCGGGAGGATCCTCGTACAATCCCACGACGTTGTAGGTCTGCGCGTCGTAGTCGACGCTCACTCGAATCAGCCCGGGCTGACCGGTCGCGGGATCCAGCCACGGTGGGACGGGATCGAGCAACGGACCACCTTGCGTTCGGAATAGCCCGTCGACTCCTAGTGACTCGCCGGGAAGCCCGCTATCCGTTCCCGCGTAGAACTGCAATTGGAGAGGCGTACTCGATGCTTCGCCGTTGACTAGATAGACATCGAATCCACTGACCTCGCCCCCTACGGTTACGAACCAGTCTCGCGGCCTCAGAAATCGACCAAGGGACAACCAAGTCACGTTGAGGGTGCACGCGTCGGTGTTGTCGTACAGTCTGGGTCGACCCGGGTCGCCACCGAACGCGCTTGGTGCGGGCGCTCCGACGAATACCGCGCCTGTGGCCGACTTGGAGGGGAATTCCTCCGCGGCGGCGAAACCCGCGGAAGCCAACAAAGCAGCGCAAATGGCGAATCTGGCGATTGTCATGATCTGTTCCTCCACATGTCTTCCTCGACCACGGGGACGGAAATGAACTGACCACGTCCCCATCGCCACGTCGGATGCTAGGGCGAGTCGCGGCAAATGTCAGGAGTTGTTTATCAATTGAAGCGAAAAACGTCGGTGTCGGAAAGTCGAAGGTCGAAATGGAGGCGTTTTAGACTCTCTGCTCTTTTCTTTCATTCATGGATTCCGCCGGTTCCTTTGAGGATGGCGAGCTTGTGATCGACGGGGGGCGTTGGGAGTTGGTCCTGTGTGCCGTCCGGCCAGAGGACGGTGACGTGATCGATGTGCGTTGTGTTTCCCAAGCCGAAGTGGGCAGCCGGGGGAGCGGCGGAGAGGTAACTGTGTGCGCGCGTGATGTGTTGCGTGAGAGATCGGTCACCCAGACTGACCGTGATGGTCGCTCCTATTACGTCGCGTCCGATTGCGGGGTCGATGGCGCGAACGGCTAGCCAATGTCCGTCCTTGGGGGCGTCGTTTCGGTACACACGCGGCCGCCCGCCGCAATTGGTGAGCACTAGATCGAGATCGCCGTCACCGTCGAGGTCGGCAGGTATCAAAGCCCTGCCAACCTCTATAGTCGAAACGAATGGTCCGGCTCGATCCCTTGGGATGCTGCTGAATTGGCCTTGGCCGTCGTTTTCAAAAACCAGGTTCGGTTCGGCGTAGAAGCTCCAGAATGGCTCTAGCGTGACGTCGGGATGAGGTTCGTCGCGGAATACGCGTCCGTTGACGACGACGATGTCGAGGTCGCCGTCGTGCTCGATGTCGAACATGGCTGTTCCGAACCCAGTAAGCGGTCTGCTCAGCGCTGCGAGTCCGGCTGAATCGGTGCGGTCCTCGAATGTCGAATGCTCACCGCCCGCGTAGAGTGTGTTGGACTCCTTCCAGATGTGGGTCATGAATACATCGAGTTGCCCGTCGCCGTTTGCGTCGCCGGCGGCCACCCCCATCCCCGCTTCGGTACGCCCGGCAGCGTTGACCGCGAGTCCACGGGCTGGTGCCTCGTCCACGAACGTGCTGTCGCCCTTGTTGACCCAGAGCTGATTCTGCTCGCCGTCGTTGGCGACGAGCACGTCCGGCCTGCGATCGCCGGTGAAGTCTATACACAGAAGCCCGAGACCTTTGCGACCCGCTCGACCGATGCCCGACTCAGTCGACGCATCGGCAAAGGTGCCGTCGCCGTTGTTGTGGTAGAGGCGATCGGGTGTGCCGTCGAACGACTGCGGTCCGCAATAATCCGGATCTCCACGGTTGTCTTTGCAGTGGGGGACGTCGACTTCGGACTCCCCCCCGTAGTCGAGGTAGTTGGTCACGAAGAGATCGAGAGACCCGTCTGCATCAAAATCGGCGAAACAGGCTGAGGCGCCCCACGCGTTGTTTGCTATCGTGCTGCTTGCAGTGATATCGGTGAACGTCCCGTCGCCGTTGTTGCGGTACAGCGCATCGGGTCCGAAGTTGGTGACGTAGACATCCGCGTCCCCATCGTTGTCGATATCGCCAACGGCCACGCCCATTCCGTAGCCCGTATCGCCGAGCCCGGAACCCTCAGTCACGTCGGTATACACGCCGTCCGCGCTGCCGCGCAAGAGCCGGTTTCGGGCAGGGCCTTCGACTTCCTCCACGTCAGGCGGTGTGTGCCGGCGGCCGTTGATGAAGTAGATGTCGAGATTGCCGTCGTTGTCGAAATCGAAGACAGCCGCGCCGGCGCCCATGATCTCAGGATAGAAGAAGGTGTCCACGCGACCGGTTTCGTGGACGAACTTCGGCAGAACTCGATCAGAAACGTCGGTGAACATCGCCGCGCGGGGTGAATCGTGGGGCTCGGAGGGCGGTTCTGCCTTCGGCGCGGGTTCCTTTCGGCAGCCGACGGGGGAAAAAGCTGAAAGTAGAAAGCAGAAAGTAGAAAGTAGAAAACGGAGGCGGAATCTCATCTTGCGACCTTCAGCGTTGGACCTTGGACCTTGGACTCAATCAAGACGCTACGGCGGGTGACGTGCTTGGGCAAGGGGGGGATGCTGCTCGGTGTCCGACCCTTGTGGTTCCACGGATTGCAATCCGTGGGCTTTGGGGGGGATTGTGGGGAATATTGGTGGGTGTGATTGCGAATCACTCTTGTGGAAATGGTGTCTCGGTCGCTGGACCGTGTGTGAATAGGAGTGCAAATCATGTTCTGCAGGAAGAGTTGCGTCACGTTTCTGGTGTGTATGTCCGTGGTCCCGCTGTTTGGTAGCTCCGCAATGGCGGTGGAAAAGGGTGATGGGCGGTTTTACCACGCCTACTACGCTGAGCACGCCGAGGGGGATCTGGACAGGGCGGCTGATCTTTACGCCGAAGTCGTTGGTGATCGCCAGGTTGACCGGTCGTTGCGGTCGAAGGCCGAGGTTCGGTTGGCGGCGCTTCGCGAGGAATTGGCTGTGGTGGATTTCGCCCGGCTGATGCCGCCGAATACGCTGGTCTACGCCGAACTCACGCGCCCGGGCGATCAACTGATGAAGCTGTTGGACCAGTTGGGCGTGCTGTCGGACGGCAGTCTGCCGCCGGCTGTTGGCGGGCGACACGTGGCCATCAGCCCCGCGCTGATTAAGGAGACGCTGGGGATTCGGGGGGCAGCGGTCGCGATTACGGGATTTAACCTTGTCAAGCAGGTGCCGTCGGGAGTCGCGGTCTTTCATCACGGCGATCTCGATGTAATCCGAGGACTGATCGAAACGGGGCTTCCGATGGGCGCGAAACTCATCGAGCCGATCGGCGGGTTCCCGACGTATGACGTTGATGGCGAGGCGCTGGTGACGCTGACGAATCGCCTGGTGATCGCGAGTGCGGAGCGGTCGCAGATCGAAAACGTCGTGCGCCGGTTGAAGGGCGAGCTTGATAACTCGTTGGCCACGACCGAGATGCTAGCGGATTACGGCGAGGCGCGGGGCGATTCGCTGGCATTCTTCGTGATCAATGCCAAGCCGATCATGCCGATGGTCAAGGCCATGTCGGGTGCGCTTGGGGGGCAGGGCCACGAGGTGGCACTGGTCGAAGCGTTGGTCGATCCGGATAGCCTGCAGTCGTTGATTGGGCAGATTCGGGTGGGGGATGACGGGATTGGGTTGGAACTGGCGTTGCGCATGGACGAGGGGCATCGCAGCTTGGTTTACAACTTGCTGCGCACTCCTGCGATAAACAAAGAGACGTTGAAGTGCGTGCCGGCGGATGCCGCGGCGTTTATGGTCGGTGCGTTGAACGAAGCCTCGTCGCGGTACCAGGGCGGCGCGACTGATTCGGGCGGCTCGCCGGTGGTGACGCTGCTGGACATAGGCAGGGAGGTCTTCGCGAACGTCACGAGCTTTTCGATCTTCGTGCTGCCGCCGGAACGCGGTCCGGCGAGCATGCCCGTGTTTCCGGATGCCGGCTTGGTGTTAACGGTGAACGACGCGGCGAAGTCGGAAGCCTTGTGGACGCAGATGCTGGGTATCGCGAGTCTTGCGACCGGCGGTGGTGCGATCGAGGGCGCTTCCACGGAGATCAGCGGTGTGGCTGTTCGGCGTTTCGAGTTTCCTGAAGGCGTGACAGTCTACTACGCGACGGTGGGCAATGACGTGTTGATCGGCGGGAGTGCTTCGGCCATCGAGCGGTCGATCGACGCGAAACGCAAGGGGCGATCGGTCCTCAATGACGATCGGTTTTCCCGGCGAATGGCAGATTTGAGTCCGAGCACGACCAAGGGTGTGTTCGTTCATGCAGGCCGATGTGCCGCGATCGCGAAGGCGTATATGCCGGCGTCGGAAACGGCTGAGCTGTCGAAGATGTTGGAGGCGCTCTCGGAAACGGTGGTGTCGCTTTCGGTGGAGCACTCCGATCAGGTGTTGCGGTTTTCAGCGAAGGTGACCGGCGTGCCGGACATCAGCGACGTGCTCGCCGCGGTTATCGATGAGGAGATGAGAAGGGAGGACTTGCACCGGACGGTTTCGCGGGCAGAGGGGCGCAGCGACTGGGACGGCGCACTGGCGGCCATCGAAGATACGACTGCGGTGAGACCCGCAAGCTCGAAGTTGCTGCGGAAGAAGTTCGACATCCTGGCTACGGGCAAGAAGGACCGCGCTGCGGCGCTCGCGGTGGGTGACGGTCTGTTCGAGATGCACCGAGATAACGCGAACGGGCTGAACAACGTTGCATGGGATCTGCTGACCAAGAAGCGGTACGGTGGAAACTACGGCCAATTGGCGCTGAAAATGTCGGTGCGATCGAACGACCTGACGGGCGGGAAGAACTGGGCGTACGTTGACACGTTGGCGCTCGCGAAGTTTGAGACTGGTGACGTCGGCGGGGCGATCGAGCTGGCGAAGAAAGCGATCGATCTGTCCGGCGGGGCGGGCGCGGATGATCTTCAAGCGGCGCTCAAACGCTTCGAAGCGGCGGCGGAGCGACAGTTGGCCGGCGGGGCGAGGTAGCACTCACGGTGGGTGGCCTAGCTCTAAAGCCATGGGCCACCCGGTCACGCTGATTCTGCGATCAGGTCGCGTGGATGTCGCGGCGGGCGAATATGACTCCGCCGGCGACCCACGCGGTAAGGGTCAGCGCGGTCAGGACGACAATGTTGGAGGTTTGGATCGCACCGTCGCGGATGATGGCGAACGGGTGAAAATAGTGGAGCAGCCCGAGGGCTGACAACGCTTGGGCGCGAGGCCAGAACGCAGCCAGCGAGTTTAGCAGAAACGACGCAACGAGAATCCCGAATAGCCACCCGACGGCGCGCCCACGTCGAGAACTGCAAGCGCTGAACAGCATGGCCACCCCCGCTACGGTCCAGTGCATCAGGCAAGCGTTCATCACGACGTGTCGCAGTTCCCAAAGGTGCATCGATTCGGGAATGCCGGCAGTGCCGTCGCCGATCCACACGCCGCACCACAGACATAGCATGAACACCGGGCAGCCGAGGAACACCCAGCTACTGACGGTCGTGTAGAGCGTCCATCGCGACATGGGCAGGGCGAGCAGCAGATCGGCGGTGCCCAGATCGATTTCGCCGCAGAGCACGCGCGTGGCGGTCATGATGACGTAGCCCCAGGTGACGGCGAGGACCACCGGGTGGACGAACGCAAATGCACCGAGCGTGTTGACGGACATCACCTCAGAGAGATCCGCGCCTGTTAAGCTTTGAATGAGGCGCGCGATCCACGGCAGCTTCAGCCAATTGTTGGTCATTTCCCACGGTACGGATGCGAACGCGTGGATGATGAGGACCGGAAACAGCGTCAGCGCGAGGGCGGTCAGCGTCATTGCCCAGCGATGGTCGTACGCGGTTTTTCGCAAGAGTGCCGCGTTCATGATGGATCGCCTTGCTTCGCCGTTTCCGCGGAATAGTAGCCCATGAACAGGTCTTCGAGATCGGGCGGGTGGATAGCGATTTCGCTGACGGGGAGACTGGCCAGCCACGCGAGCAACGACTCCGGCGGCCCTTGCCAATGGCCTTTGAGGGAGCCGTTTTCGCAGTCGGTGACCGTCAGGGCGGGTGGCGCGGAGGAACGAATTTGCGCGAGTTCGGCGCTGGAGTGGAAACGGAGGTGGACTTTCTGTGCGGCGTCTTTTCGCATTTCGCGTACGGGCGTGGAGGCTACGACGCTGCCGTTTCGCAGGATGATGACCGAGTCGCAAATCGCTTCGACTTCCGAGAGGCTGTGACTGCTGAGCAGGACGGTCTTGCCACGTGCGGTGACGTCGCGGAGTTCGCGGTAGAGGACCTGCTGCATGAGCGGATCGAGTGCGGCGGTGGGTTCGTCGAGGATGAGCAGCTCGGGTTCGTGCATCATGGCCAATATCAGTCCGAGTTTCTGCCGCATGCCTTTGGAGTAGCCCCGAATGCGGGTGTGGAGGTCGAGTTGGAGTCTTTGGGCGAGGCGCCTTGCGTTGTCGGCGTCGGTCATGCCGCGAGCGCGCCCGGCGAAGCGGACCATCTGATCACCGGTGAGATGGTTATACAGGCGTACATCGCCGGGCAGATAGCCGACGCGCCGGCGGATCGCGGTTGACTGGGCCCATGCGTCCAAAGCAAAAACGGTCGCCCGCCCGCCGTCGGACTTGAGGAAGCCGGTCAGAATTCGGATCGTCGTAGTCTTGCCTGCGCCGTTGGGCCCTAGAAACCCCAGCAACGCGCCTTTGGGGATGGACCAGGACGTGCCATCCAGCGCGCAGGTCTCCCCGTAGTGTTTGGTCAGGCTGTGAATGACGACGACAGCATCATCGTTGCCGGGATTCATGATTGGTCCCCCGCTATGCCTTCGTCTGGACCTCGTGGGCAGGGGCGAGGCCGTGGCGTAGCGTGTGTTCGGTAATGGTCCGGGCGTTGCAGTAATGGTGCAGGTAATCGGGGCCGCCCGCCTTGGCGCCGTCGCCGCTCATTTTCAGACCGCCGAACGGTTCGACATCGACACGTGATCCGGTGATCTTGCGGTTGATGTACAGGTTGCCGACAAGGAAGTCGCGTTTGGCGCGATCGATGTGTGCCGGGCTTCGCGAGTAGATCCCGCCGGTAAGGGCGTAGCGCGTGCCGTTCGCAATCGCGAGCGCGTCGTCGAAGTCCTTGGCTTTGATCGCTGCGAGCACGGGTCCGAAGACCTCCTCCTGTGCGATGGTGGCGGTCGGTTCGACGCCGGCGAAAATTGTTGGTGCGATGTAGAATCCACCACCGGAAATGTCCCTCGCCGGCGTGTCGAGGATGCATCGGGCGCTCTGCTTGGCCTCGTTCACTTGGGCGCGTATTGACTCGTGAGCGGCGGCGTCGATGACCGGGCCGACGACGGTGCCGGGCTGCTCCGCGGGCCCGATTTGAAGTTGCGAGGCTGCTTCGGTCAGTCGATTGCAGAAGGCATCGTAGACACGCTCGATTACGATGACGCGGCTGCACGAAGTGCACTTCTGCCCGCTGTAGCCGAATGCCGAGGTGATGACGCCGCCGACGGCTTCGTCGAGATCGGCGTCGTCGTCGACGATGATCGCGTTCTTACCGCCGAGCTCCGAAATCACCTTCTTGATGTGTTGCTGCGTCGGGGGCGTGTCAGCGGCGGTGTGCAGGATGGTCTTGCCGACGTCGCGCGAGCCAGTGAACGAGATCACATTAACCTCCGGGTGCGCGACGAGATGTTTGCCCACGACGGCGCCGTGTCCGGGGAGATAATTCAAAACGCCCGGCGGCAGGCCTGCCGCTAGAAAGACCTCCATCAGTTTGGCTGCGATGATCGGCGTGGCCGACGCGGGTTTCATGATGACGGTGTTGCCGGTGACCAGTGCGGCTGCGGTCATGTTGGTGAGCAGCGCGAGGGGAAAGCTCCACGGTGCGATGACCACGCAGACGCCTTTGGGTTCGTAGACTAGGTAGTTGTCTTCGCCGGGTAGGTCGCGGCGTCTGGGTCGATTCGCGAGGCGTTTGGCGCAGTGGGCGTAGTAGTCCAGGTAGTCGATTGCTTCTGCCACGTCGGCGTCGGCCTCTCGCCATGGCTTGCCGGCTTCGAAGAGTACGTAGGCTGCAAACTCGAAGCGTCGCCGGCGGATGGTGTCAGCCACTTTGTTCAGGAGTCCTGCACGTTCGGTTAGCGAGACAGCCCGCCAGTTGGCGAGTGCCTTTCGGGAACAGGCGACGGCGCGATCGGCGTCGGCGTTGGTCGCGCGCGCGGCGCGTCCGATCGTCTCGGCGGGGCTGGCGGGGTTGGTCGATTCGATCCACGCGCCAGTGGTGGCTGGCTTGCCGTTGATTACGAGTGGGTAGTCGGAACCGAACTCGCCACGCACATAGTCGAGGGCGGCACGGAACTTCTCGCGATTGGCGGCGCTTGCAAAGCTGGTGATCGGTTCGTTGCGAAACGTGGGCATCGGTTCATCCTCGTCGGTGTCCAGGTATCGGATCGGTCTTGGCGCGGTGCTTTTCGGTTTGGCGACTGCGGGGTCGGCGAGCAGGTCGGTTGCGTTGCGCGTCGTGTAGCTTTGCAGCAAGAACGAGTCGTTGGCTGTGTTTTCGAGCAGGCGGCGGATCAAGTAGCCCATGCCGGAAATCAATCCGCCGTAGGGTGTGTAAACGCGCAGGCAATGGCCCATTTCTACCATGGCTTGCTTGAGCGGGTCGCCCATTCCGTTGAGCATCTGGAATTCGAAATGCCTGTTGGACAGGCGGAACTCCTCTGCCGTAGCAATCGCCGAGGCGATCGATCGCACGTTGTGACTGGCAAATGCGGAACGGATCCACCGGTGGTTTTGGAGCATGCGTCTGGCGATGCGTTCGAAGCATGCGTCTGACTCCCACTTGTGGGACCAGACCGGCGGGGCGGTGTTGTTCTGGGTGGCCATTGCGGTTTCCACGTCCCAGTATGCACCTTTGACCAGTCGCACGGCGATGGGGAATCCGCGGCGTTTGACCCAAGTCAGCAGTCGCTCGAAATCAGCTTCCGCGTCGCGAAGGTAGGCTTGCACCACGATGCCGATGTCGGTCATGTCGCGGAACTCGTCCTCGTCGAGCAGGCGCATGAACAGCTCGAAGGTCATGTCCTTGTAGGCGTAGGACTCCATGTCGATGTTGATGAACGCGCCTTTGTGGCGGGCTCGCCGCAGGATCGGCCGCAGCCGGTGGCAAACGGAGTTGATCGACGCTTCGGAATCGATGGCGTCGAAATGCGCGGAAAGCGCACTCAGCTTGATGCTGATGTTGACGCGCGGCATGGGGCCGGCGGCGCCAGTGTCGATCGTTGGCACTGTGGACCACGTCCTTGCGGCTGGGCTGAGCGAGTCGATTAGGTCCAGGTACGTTTGCTGATACCGTTCCGCCTGCTCTTCGCTCGAAGTGTATTCGCCGAGAACGTCGAGCGTAAACGCCATGCCTTTACGCCGAAAACGCTCGATCGATCGAATGGCTTCAATCGCGTTGCTTCCGGCGATAAACTGCTTGGCCATCATGGTCGCGCCGCGGCGTGCCAGCGCCGCCATCAGGTGCGCGTGCATGGAGCAGGGGTCGCGGTAGGAAAGCGCGAACCGGGCAAGACCTGGCATGTCGAATCGATCGGGATCGAGATACTCGCGGAGGTGCCTGGCGATGGCCTCGTCGGAATCTATGACACAGGGTAACACGTCGACGAAGCGGAAGGCCTGAATCTTCAGCGCGTCGTACTGTGTGCTCATGTTCATGAGCATTTGCTGCCACCACGCCTCCTGCCAGATGTGCGGCTCGGCTGCGTGGGCGCGTTCGAGGATTTCGAGCCCGAGTTCTCGGGTTCGAGCGGAATCAGAATTCAGAAACCTGAATTCAGAATTCTTCATCTTATTTCTTTGCTCGCGCCTTCACGCTCACCGCGTCCAAGCGCAGGCCGTCGGACTCGGTCGTCAAGGTGAAAATGCCATTGGTTTGGTACTGGCGCATCGCTTCGGCGTTGTCCGTGTTTTTCATCTGGGCTTGCTGGGCGAACATCCATCGCAGTATGTCGCCGACTTGCATGCCGGGGAACGGCGGGGAGTCGAGGTTGAGGTCGCCTGCTTTGATGATCGCCATTTGGGCGTCGAACAGTCTGAGTGCATTGGCGTAGAACGTAGCGCAGTTCTTCTTGGGCACGTGTTTGATGATGGCCTTGAACTCCGGGTCGCCTGCCAGCCCTCGTCCCTCCTTGCCTTCACTGCGAATGTAGGCCTCTACCGCCTTCTTCGTTGCTATGGGGATGATGACGCGGTCGGTGATGCCCAATGCCGCTCCCGGCGCCATCGGGTTCTCGTAGATGGTTTCGCCAAGCATCTCAGACGGGATAAGGAATCCCGGAGGGGCCATCGCCATTAGCTTGACGATCGCGTCGCGCGACTTGTGTCCCAGCGAGATCAGCAGATTGACGTCGTCGGTTTTGTAGGGTGCGGACGCACTTACCGAAGCCGAAAACGGGCCGATGATATTGTCCACGATGTCCTTTTGGATGTCGAGCACGCTTCCATCCGGCTGGGGGAGTTTGAGGCCGGCCCGCATCCGCTCGCCGTCGGCGGCGTCCAACCGGGTTCTGATGGCGATGACTTCCGATAGGATGGCCGACGGGTTGATATTGATGGAAGCGTAAAGGAATGAGTCGGCTGGCACGGTCGCGGGCGGCTTGGTCTTGGAGTTGTCCATCATGAGCAACTTGGCGATCCCCGTGCGTTCTGATCCGATTTCTATGTGCCCGCGCATCCGCATTTCCAGCCGTCTGGAGGGGGCGACTTCGACCGTCATGACCATGGCGCCGAGTGATTGCGCCCCGATCGCGCGGATCGTCTTCCCCGTGTCGGGGTCTTCGTCGGCGACGAGTTTGAGGATGCGCGGGAGGTTGACGACGAACTGGATTTGGGCTTCGTCGTCGCATTTCCTCTTGAGCAAGCGACCGGCAGGCGCCGCCGCCAGTGACTTCTTGGCGCCGGTCTTGAGTTGCCTGATTGATGCTTTGACCGCTTCGGTGTCCGATCCGACGACCAGGCGAGACTCGAAGAACGCGGTTGCGAACTCGCTGGGCACTTCCAATTCGCCGAGGAACTGCGCGATCACCATGCGCGTCATATCGTCGATGCCGGTGTCCTTGAGCAGGGCGTCCGCCATCGAGGAATCCGCGTCGTCGCCAGCGTCTGTGTCGGCGGCATCGTCCATCTTGGATTCGGCGAACTTGACGGTTATGACTTCGATCCCGGATGCCTTAGAGACCGACTTGGTGGCGCCTTCTTCGAGGCAGCGCGCGATGATCTTTCGGGTCAGCTTGCGGGCTGTGTCGAGATCCTCGCCCATCTCCATAATCGCGGCGAATTGATCATCGGTTTGCCCGTCCTCGTCGCGGGCGGCCGTGGCAGAGAGCGTCAAGGCGATGCCCCCATGCGGGTAAACTTCCAGCTCCTTGGGTGAGTCGAGGCCCAGCTCCTTGGCGAGCAGCTTCCTCGCGTTCTCCATGATCTTCTTGAACGACGGTATCTCGTCCTTGAGGGCTGGATCCTCGATCATCTTGTAAGCGGAGAGCTTCTTCGCCGAGTCGATAAGGTCGTCGCAATTCGGAATGCCGATGAACACCAGTGTGTCCTCCGGTGCCCATTCCGCGATCCATTGGTCGGCGGACGCAGGTTGTATTGCCGGCACGGCGAACAAAAAGGCTGCGGCTAGGAGGGTGGGTGCGTGTCGTCCTCTCACAGGATTCTCCAGTCTTAAAGTGTCTTGCTCTGCGCATCGGGCTGACTACCGGTTCTTGCCCGCGCGTTCGGACCACAGGAATTCAGGCCGACGGGGATCGAGCCGCTGCGGCGCTTCGAGGTATTGAAAACCACTGTTGGGATTGTCCGAGTCGTATGCATAGGCGTCGCGGTTTTTGAGAAAGTCAATGACGTACCGAATAGGAATTGCGAAATTGAGTCCCTCTGCGGCAAGATAGCCCATGTTGGTGACGCCGAGGACTTCGCCCCGCTCGTTGAACAGCGGCCCGCCTGAGTTGCCGGGGTTGATCTGCGTGGTCGTCTGGATGTAAGTCAGGCCACGCTCGGCCCGGTTACGTTTGCTGACGATGCCCTTGGAAATCGTACGCTCCAGTCCAAGCGGGTTTCCGATGGCGAACACGGTGTCCCCTTCGTTGACCGGGCGGTTCTCGGCCAGATGAACGACGGTGATCGCGAGATCTGCGGGCGGGTCGAACTGCAACAGCGCAAGATCCACAAACGGATTCACCGCGACGATCCGAACGTCCTCGATCTTCTCCTTGCGAAACGCGCCGTTGATCTGGCGGAAGATGTTGATGGTGATCTGCGTCTCGTTCTCGATCACGTGGAAGTTGCTAATCACGTAGCCGTCTTGGTGGATGATGAACCCGCTGCCCAGGCCTCCCGGCGTACGTACGAGAACCACGCCTTCCCCCAGTCGGCGGGCATGCTCTTCGAGCGGAGCGGGTGATAGATCAGCCGTTCGGTAGAGATCGTCGGTGAGGCGCACGTTTTTGGCGTGACTGCCGGATTCTGTGGCATCGACGTCGGACGGGGCGGGCTTGACGATTTCACGAATCTGAGCACGGGGAATGCTCATGACGTCGAAGCCGATGTCCACGAAAACCGTCGTTGCGGTTTCCTTGATGATCGTACCCTCGACGCGGCTTCCGTTTACCAAACGCACGTCGTCGGCCACGAGTGTGCTGGCAACAATGAGCACGCCCGCCGCGGCCAACGCTGTTCGACCAAGAGCTGTTTGCACTGTTTTTCGCCGTCGGGTTTTCTGGTATCCTGTACACGTACTGTCGAATTCAACGGGAGCAAAGCGTACCAGAGTCGTCGCGCCGGGTCAAAACGTCCGGTGGTGTCGGTTCAGTCGTTTGCGAAGCGGGCGGAAGGACGTAGAATACGCCTCGCCAGATGCCCAAGCCCGATTGAGTGGCGCGAAGGCTGAAACACGAATGGAATCCCGTCTATGAAAGCAGCAATGCGTAACAGACATCGAATGGACTGGGTGGCGTTTGCAGTTGTCTGCGCCGTCTTGGAAATGGGCTTCATCGCGAGTGCTGGTGAGCCCGGTAGCGGGCCGTTGACCTCCGCCCAGCAAGACGTGCTTGCTCGCCACTTCGGTTTCGGACCGCTGGAGGTATTCAAGCTTGACCACGGCATCTCGCAACTTCGGACGGCCGACCTAAACGGCGACGGGCTAACCGACATCGTCGTCGCCAACAACAAGAAGAGCACCATCGAGGTCTTGCTCCAGCGCGCCGCCCCCCCGGAGGAGGCGGAGCAGCCCAAGGACGTTAACGACCTGCTAAATCACTGGCGCTTTGAACGAACGAAGGTGTCCGTCACATGGGAGGTAGTCTGTCTGAAGGCGGCGGATGTTAACGGTGACGGCCACACCGATATCGTCTTTTTCGGCGATCCCGGAGAACTCGTGCTCCTGCCCGGCACGGGGGATGGCACGTTCGGCGACGCAATTACGCGACGCGTACGTGACGGTCTGACCCTGCCGTCCGGCATCGACGTGGCCGACCTCAATGCCGATGGGCGATTGGATGTTTCCGTACTGACGGAGTCGGACGTTCTCGTATTCTATCAGGCCGAGGCCGGCGGGCTGGGGCGACCACAGAGGTACGCCCACGCACTCGAAAACCCGCTCGCGCTCAAGACGATCGACATCAACGGCGACG
>JAJDDU010000437.1 GCA_029260155.1 Phycisphaerae bacterium
CGGTCGAAGAACTCACAGTCTTTGCATTGGAGCACAGCCTATCTCCCGGACCCGTCGGCGTTCTTTTGCAGTATCTCACGAATCGACGCGAGTATCTCGCGTTCCATTGCGCGATCGCGGCTGCGATTCTTCCAGACCGCGTTTTGCGCTCGCGAAGTGCCGGCTTCCCGATCAGCAGGCGTGTCGTGGGGTTGGTCAGATATGGTGTTCTCACGCGTCAGCATGCGCACGCTATCGGCCGTATTCTCCTGAACCCGTACGCGGCAGTAGACCTCAACATCCCCGCTGACGTCGCGAACGCGGACCGTCACCGTGCGCCGGGCTCCAACGAGCGTAAGTCTCTCACCGAGCACTCCCCGCGACGCGACGTGCCCGGCGGATTCATACGCAGTGCCCCGTATCACGCCGTTCTGTGGATCGCGACCGGAAACACGAAATCGCTCGCCCACAGCCCGCTCCGCTGCCGCATAGGCGGTTTCGTGGGACGCCGCGTCGAGGCGCTGGCGCTGAAATGACACCGTGTTGACCGCCGGACCCTGACAGCCAAAGCTGCCGAGCAAGAACAGGGCTGATGGAACTAGCAAGAACGAACGCATGGCACTACCCTCTCGTGTGGATGGACTTGAGTTCCATTATCGCGCAAATAGAGGGGCGATCAAGTCACGGGAACCGTGGTTCCCCGACGCGGGCGAACGAAAAAACGAAGCAGGTTATGATGAACCTTCGTTGGATACGACTGCTGAATGCAATAGTCCCCGGTGCGGGGTTGATCGTGCTTCGGAGAGAATGGCTTGGGCTCGCCATCGCATTGCTGTTTTGCTTGCTGTCTCAGATTGCTGTTGTTGGGCTTCTGCTGCTACCAGCGGTAGTGCCTCATTGGCTCGCGACGACTGCCGGTGCCTGCGCGGCTATGTGTTGGGCGTGGTCCCAGTTGCTGCTTTTGAGGCGTGCCCGCTGGGCGGCGGGGGACTCTCTGGCGAGGGAACTTGTCTTGCTGCGAGACAGAAGCGACGACGTAGCACGCACCGGCGAACTCGACGCAGCCATCGACCTCATACGCGCGGCCCTGATGCTCGATGACGAAGATTCCACCCTGAACCGCACATGGGCGACTCTGGCGACCCGCGCTGGACGTCCCGCCGATGCCGTCAAGGCTTGGCGGCGAGTCGTTCAACTCACGAACGACGCGGGTGTGCGTGACGAGGCCCGACGGGCGCTGGCAATGCTGCGGAGCCGCGCCGATACGCGGCGGGCCGACCCGTAGATCGGGCCCTGTTTCGCTAACCGACTGCGTTACAACGTCCGACAATACACATAATCGCCATCGTGCGATCCTCGATCCCCCGGTTTGCCCCCGGCATTCGGTTGGAAACGGGCCTGATCGCGAGGGGCGCGTTGAACGGACGGGATCGGCTGGCCGATACTAGATACGCGCTCAGGGCATTTGGCATTGGGCTTGCTTGATGGCGGCGATGGCGACGACTAGAATCCATCGCGGTCCGGCGTATGTTTTCGGACCCACGAATTGGGGGACCACGGCACGTCGCCGTGGCGCGATCGGAAGGAGACTTCGGGAAGATGTTTGAGCGTTTTACTGATCGGGCCAGGAAGGTCATGGCGCTTGCCAACCAGGAAGCCCAGCGATTCAACCACGAGTACGTCGGCACGGAGCACATCCTGCTCGGGCTGGTCAAAGAGGGCTCGGGGGTTGGCGCGAACGTGCTCAAGAACCTCGATGTCGACCTCCGCAAGGTCCGGCTCGAGGTCGAGAAGCTTGTCAAGAGTGGCCCTGATATGGTCACGATGGGCAAGTTGCCGCAGACGCCTCGGGCCAAGAAAGTCATCGAGTATGCCATCGAGGAAGCCCGCAACCTGAACCACAATTACGTCGGGACCGAGCATCTTCTGCTGGGGTTGCTTCGCGAGCAGGACGGCGTGGCTGCGCAGGTCCTGATGAACCTCGGTCTCAAGCTCGAAGAGGTTCGCGAAGAGGTGTTGAATCTCCTCGGTGCCGGTGGCGACCTCGACGAGGGCTCGCCCATGCCTTCGGCCGAGAGTGGCAAGAAGGGCAAGAGCAAGACTCCCGCGCTCGATTCGTTCGGGCGCGACCTCACCGAACTCGCGCGGGACGGTAAGCTTGACCCGGTCATAGGACGGTCACGCGAGATCGAGCGCATCATCCAAATCCTCTGCCGCCGTCAGAAGAACAATCCCGTTCTGCTCGGCGAAGCCGGTGTCGGGAAGACGGCCATCGTCGAAGGGCTTGCGTCGAAGATCGTGGGCAACGACATTCCCGAAATCTTGTCTGATCGGCGCATCGTCGTGCTTGATTTGGCTATGATGGTCGCCGGCACCAAGTACCGAGGTCAGTTCGAAGAACGCATCAAGTCCGTGATGAACGAGGTGCGCCGGGCCCGCAACGTGATCCTGTTTATCGATGAGCTGCACACGCTGGTCGGTGCAGGAGGCGCTGAAGGCGCGATTGACGCGTCCAACGTGCTCAAGCCCGCGTTGAGTCGTGGTGAGATTCAGTGCATCGGCGCGACCACCCTCGACGAGTACCGCAAATACATCGAAAAAGACGGCGCTTTGGAGCGGCGTTTTCAACAGATCATCGTCGAACCGCCCAACCGCGACGAATCCATCGAGATCCTCAAGGGGCTCCGAGATCGCTACGAAGCCCACCACCGGGTGCAGTACACCGATCCGGCGTTGGAGCAGGCTGTTGACCTGTCGGCCAGGTACATCTCCGGGCGCGTGCAGCCGGACAAGTCGATCGATGTCATCGACGAAGCCGGCGCGAGGCTGCGCCTCAAGAACATGACCAAGCCGCCCCAATTGACGGAGATCGAAGAGGAGGTCGCCCGTCTGCTCGGCGAAAAGGACGAAGCCGTCAAGAACGCTGACTACGAGCGAGCGGCTGAGCTTCGCGATCAGGCGGAGTCCATCAAGATCAAGAAGCGCGAGATGAAGCAGGAGTGGCGGGATCAGACCCAGGAAACCGACGGCGTGGTCGACGAGGAGATCATCGCCGAGGTCATCTCCAGCATGACCGGCATCCCGCTGACGCGCATGGACAAAGACGAGGCCGCCCGCCTGCTGGGCCTCGAGGGCGAATTGCACAAGACCGTCATCAGCCAGAACGAAGCCGTCAGCGCGGTCGCCCGCGCGGTGCGCAGAAGTCGTAGCGGCCTTAAGGACCAGAATCGTCCGATGGGCAGTTTTGTGTTCGTCGGCCCGTCCGGCGTGGGTAAGACCTATCTAGCCAAGCGTCTCGCGGAGTTCCTGTTTGGTGACAGCGAATCTCTAATGGTGCTGGACATGTCGGAGTACATGGAAAAGCACAACGTCTCGCGGCTCATCGGCGCCCCGCCCGGCTATGTCGGGTACGAAGAGGGTGGGCAATTGACCGAGCGCGTGCGTCGTCGTCCCTACTGCGTCATCCTGCTCGACGAAATCGAGAAAGCCCACGGCGACGTGTTCAACATGCTGCTGCAGATCATGGAGGAAGGTCGCCTGACCGACTCCTTCGGGCGGCATGTCGATTTCAAGAACACCATCCTCATCATGACCAGCAACATCGGGGCCTCCAAGATCACCCACCAGGAAGCCTTCGGATTCCAGAAGCGTGACGAGGACGTGTCCTACGACAAAATGAAGGACACGCTCAAGAAGGAACTGGAAGAGCACTTCCGCCCTGAGTTCATCAACCGTCTCGACGAGGTCATCGTGTTCCGCAAGCTGCTGCACGACGATCTGGTCAGCATCGTCGATCTCGAGGTGGACAAGCTGGCGGCGCGGCTGCGCGTCAAGGGTCTCGAACTCGAACTGACTCAGGGCGCCAAGGACTTCCTCATCGAGCGCGGGACCGACGAGAAGTTCGGGGCCCGCCCACTTCGCCGTGCGATCGAGCAGTACGTCGAGGACGCGCTGTCCGAAGCCATCTTGCGTGACGACTACGTCGACTGCGACACGGTCGTCGTCAACGTGAAGGCGGGCGAGACCGAGGACGACCTCTCGATGCTCATCTTTAAGGGTGAGAAACGCGCTGTCGCCGAGCCGGAGCCCGCCATCGCGGGTGCCGCCAGCGACGCAACGTAGCAATCGACACGCGAGCGCCGTGTGATGGATGGCGCAGCGCTCGTGTGGTGTTTGATGCCGACTGTGTAATATCCGAGCCGCGACGGCGAGGGGGTGGACCAGAGTGGTCGCTTCCTCACTGTTGCGGCTCGGTTTGTAGAGACGTTTGTGGCGACACTACCCAGGGTCGGTTTGACCGCCATCAACGACGCGGTGGAACAGGCGGCGATGTGCTCCGACGAGATCCCGGCACACGAGATCGAACCGTTGGGTGAGTTTCCGGCGGTCACGTAGTACGCGACGCAGCAGGGCGCGGTGATTCTGCTGGCGGCGGGCCTCGCGTTCCGTAGCGAGTTCGCACTGCAGGCAACGTGTCACCGTCTCGCGCAAGTACTCCGGATCAAGAGGGGTCAGCACGTAGTCCGCCACACCGATTCGCAATGCGTGGATGATATCTCCCGAGCGAGGCGTCTCGCCGATCAAGACGACCGGGCGCGTACGCAAGGCCAAGACGTTACGCGCAAAATCGAGGCCGGGCATGTCAGGCAGACGATCCGTCGCGATGACCACATGGTGCGGGTCCATGCAGTCGATGTCCAGCGCGTCGGCTGCGGACGCCGCACACGTCACCACCGTGCCAACGACCCTGTTGGTCGTGTCGACGATCTGCGCGAGCGTGCCAACGTCGTGCGCAACGATGAGGATCTTGCTCGCCTGATCGTCGACGTGGTCCGTCTGGTTCATCGCGGTTGTACGCTCCGCCCAATCGCAGCGGCTCGCTGCCGCCGCCGGCAGTAACCGCTACAAACGCCCCGCAAAATCAGCGGATGGCAATTCTATATACGCAGTGGTTCCCGCACTCGGTCGGGACTCCAGCCAAAGTCGGCCTTCGTTGACCTCCGCCAGCCTCTGAGCGATGCACAGCCCCAAGCCACGCCCTCGCCCAGCGCCACGGTGCGAGAAGAACGGGTCGCACGCGCGTTCCAAGACGTCGGACGCCATGCCGTGACCATTGTCCTCCACTGCGATTACCACCGTCTCATCGGATTCGGTGGACGGCGAGTTGACTATCAAACACGAGGCCTCTTTGGGTAGGGCAGCCACCGCATTGGAAAGGACCGCTTCCAGTATCCTGCGCAACTGATCTGGGTCGGCGAATACTCGTATGGCAGGATCTGCGAACGAGATTTCAAGATCGGGCGGCGGCCCTTCAATGCCCGCGCGCCACGCACGCAGGAAGTCGTCGAACCACGGTTTCAATACTAGTACGACGGGTCGCGGTGTTCGGGGCTTCGCGTACTCGATCAACTGATCGAGGATGTCCGAACACGTCTCGCTCTGAGACCTGATCATCTCCAACGCCCGTCGCGCGATGGGGTCATGTGTGTCGCGCGCCAGAACCTGCGCCCGGCCGGAAATGACGGCCAACGGCGTGTTGAGCTCGTGCGCCGCGCCGGCCGCCATCACGCTGATAGTCGAGAGCGAACGTGCGCGGGCCGACCGTTCGTCAGCGTCACGAAGCCGTTGACTCACGGCGTAATCCGTATCGATCGAACGGTCGATTTCGACACGCACGTCCACCTGGGCGACGGCTGACCCAAACAGGGCGATGAGCATCTCGATCGTCGTCGCGCCACCGAACGGCGTATCGCGGGGAAGATCGGCGGAATCGAACAGCACGCCGCCATACAGTTTCCGGTCATGCACGAGCGGAAGCATCCACTGAAATCCACCGCCGAAGACACGACGGTAACGTTCTCGAACCGGATCCGCGAGCGGCGGCGCCGGCACGATCGTCGTCAAAAGCGCCGCCCCTGCCTCGGAAATCCGCTCGCTTCCGTCCGCCAACTCCGTGGCATCCGCCACGGTCGTCTCCCCCGCGTCCGTGATGGCGCAGTGGTACACGGTGTGGGCGCAGTCCGCGACGAATGTGACAGCTCTTTCAAGCTGCAAGATCTCAGAACAGCAATGACCGACGGAGGCACACACGTCGGAAGGCGTATCGCCGGGCGAAAGCTGCACGGCGAATCGCGTCACTGCCTCGGTCAAACGGCGAACGTCTATCGACGTGAACCGATCTCGGTTCGTCGTTGGATCGCTCGATACGTCTTGGTGCGCGTGCTGCGGATCGGGCCGGCCACGCGCCGCGATCCCGAGAACAGGCGAGCACACGTCAAGCCACGTCGCCGCCTGGGCGCGGATTTCGCGCGTATCCGACAGGTCGATATCGGGGTCCACTCCCAGGTACGCTCCCAGTTCTCGTTGTGCTTCCACGGAGCGTCTGTCTGGCCCTCCAAAGCGATCATCGCAACATAATGCGTCGGCGAGTTGTATCAGCGCAACGACTTCCCCGTGGCGTGTGCGTTGGTCGATGGACGTCGGCGGACAGCGGTGCAGCCGGATGGCGTCGGTTATCTCCGGAGGCAATCGCCATTGTTTCGCGAGGCATGCGCCGATCCGCATTCGATCGATTCCCAACTCGGCATCCTCTTCAAGGATGACGGAGCGACATCGGCGTTGCGCATCCCACCGCACACGCGCAAACGACTTCGGCACCAGGTAATCCAGGATGAGTGCCCCCACGTCGTGAAGGATTGCCGCCGCGAATATCGTGCCTCGATCCTGCTCGCTCGATGCGCGCCGGTTTAGGAACTCTGCAGTCAATGCGACATCCATCGCGTGGCGCCAGTAGCCCTTCCAGTCGAAGCACGGGTCATCCGATAGAACGTCGGTGCTCAGCGTCCGGGCGGCGAACGACGCCAGCGTGATGCCGCATTCGGTGTGCTCCCCGAGTCGCGTGATAACGCGTTGGGTGTCGGACCGCGCAGAGAGGTCGTCAGGCGGGAGCGGGAGCTTGCCGACAAGACCAAGGAGGGTGGCCGCCGCACGCTCGCGACGCCGTGCGCGGGAGTCTTCGGTGACTGGATTCACCATCGTCGCTTCCTTCACACGCCCCCGATCGTCTTTGCAAGCACCGGGCTTAGCTAGGCGCCGGTCAGCTCGGTGATTCGGTCCAGAACCTCGCTGATGTTGAACGGCTTCTTGATGAAGGCGTCGGCGCCTGCACGCACCACGTCATCGATCTCATCGGGGTCAGCCACTCCGCTGATGATAATGATCCGCATGTGCCCCAAATGGTGGTTGGCCCGCACGGCGCGACAGACAGCGTTGCCGTTGATGTCGGGCAGCTTGAAATCCAGCAGCATGATGTCGGGGAGGAAGTCGCGCGCCATGAGCCCCGCGTCGAAGCCGGTTCTTCCAGACGCCACTTCAAATCGGCCATCGTGGCTGAGGATGTCGACCAGCATCTCCACGATCGCCGCGTCGTCATCGATGACAAGCACACGTTTGGTCGCTTGCCCGAGCTCCCCCAGCGGGAGGCTGTTCGCTCTCATGAATGAGACGAGCTGCTCCCGCGGAATCCTGCGAAATCTCGACCCAGGAACCCGGAATCCCCGCAGGCGGCCGTTGTCAAAACACCGAATCACGGTCTGCTGACTGATGCTGCAAATCTGCGCGACTTCGCCCGTTGTGTAGACGGCCTTTATTCCAGGTCCCTTATCCATTTGACGTGCTCACTGAGTTTCCCGTCCGTGGCTATCTCTGTCAGCTACCCTAATGTGCCCAACTTTTCCATACCCTACAGTCCAATGTTAAGTCGTGTCAAGTGCAACGTCTTTTTTGATTGCACGAATATGAGGCGATGGGTCTACGAGTCACTGTGAATGTTGCGCAAGTCACAGGTTCATACTGTGCGCTTGATCAATTCTATCTTGGACTTATGCGTTTGTCGGGCTTGCGCGCGTACGGTTCAGATGTATCCACAACACACTAATGTCGGAGGGGTTGATTCCGCTGATTCGCGCGGCTTGTCCGAGCGTTCGCGGCCTGATTCGCGCGAATTTCTCACGCGCTTCGTGGCACAACTCATTGATGTGATCGAATCGCATTCGCTCCGGTATGACCAGCGACTCGGTTTTCCTGAATCGCTCGATCTGCTTCTGCTGGCGATCAATGTATCCGGCGTACCGAGCGTCGATGCTCACCTGCCGTATGCACTGCGGATCAAGGTCGGCCAGGCCTTCAGCGCCCAGCGACTTCATAAGATCGTCTGTTCCGAAATCGGGACGCTGCAGCCAGTGGGAGAGCGGCTTGCCGTCCTTCTTCACGCGGGCAAGGTGCGTGTTGATCCTCTCGATCCGCCCCATCTTCTCTTGAAACATCTCCCATCGCCCATCGTCCACCAAGCCCGCAGTGCGACCGATCGGAGTCAGTCGTCGATCGGCGTTGTCGCATCGCAGGCAAAGTCGATATTCCGCCCGCGAAGTGAACATACGGTATGGCTCTGTCGGCGGCTTGGTGATGAGATCGTCGATCAGCACGCCGATGTAGGCCTCGTCTCTCCCGAGGATGAGCGGGGCGGTCGCCCGGGTCGCACAGACTGCGTTGGTTCCCGCGATCAGCCCCTGAGCAGCCGCTTCCTCGTATCCACTGGTGCCGTTTATTTGTCCCGCCAGGAACAAGCCCGACACGCGCTTGGTCTCAAGCGTGGTCTTGATTTGGTGCGTCGGGACCCAATCGTACTCGACAGCGTAGCCCGGCTGGAGGATGCGCGCGTCTTCCAGCCCCACGATGGATCGAATCATCTGCTCCTGAACGTGCTCGGGCAACGAAGTGCTGATACCGTTGCAGTAGACCCGTTCGTTGTTCAGGCCCTCCGGCTCTAGAAAAACCTGGTGTCGCGGCTTGTCGGCGAAGCGAACGATCTTGTCCTCAATGCTGGGGCAGTACCTTGGCCCTTTCGACTGGATTTGCCCGCTGTACATCGGGGCTTCGTGCAGGTGATCGCGAACGATCGTGTGCGTCGCGTCGTTCGTATAGGTTACCCAGCAAGGAACCTGCTGCCTGCGAATCGCTGCCGTCATGAACGAGAACGGGACCGGATCCGCGTCGCCGGGTTGCTCCTCCACGCGGTCGTAATGAATGGAGTCGCGATGGATACGCGGCGGAGTCCCCGTCTTCAGGCGGCCAAGTTCGAACCCCAGCGATTCGAGATTCGCGCTCAGTCCGACCGACGCAGCCTCACCGACCCGACCGCCGGAAGTTTGCTCTCGGCCTTGGTGCATCAACCCCCGCATGAACGTGCCGGTCGTCACGACGATGCTAAGCGCGCCGAAGCGCCGGCCATCGTCAAGCCGCACGCCCGATACCCTGCGTTCAGCCACGTCGTCACCTGCGCGTCCCTCGGTGAGGAGCTCGGCGACGCTGCCCTCGATCAACGTCAGATTCGGTGTCCCCTGGATATGGCCACGAACGCAGTCGGCGTACCGTTCGCGATCGGCCTGCGCCCTCGGTGCCCAGACTGCAGGGCCCTTGCTCTTATTGAGCATGCGGAATTGGATTGCGGTTTCGTCAATCGCGCGGGCCATCAGGCCGCCCAACGCGTCGATTTCCCGAACGATATGCCCCTTGCCAAGTCCGCCGATCGCGGGATTGCAGGACATGCGGCCGATGGCTTCGACCTTGAGAGTGATCATCGCGGTGCGGGCACCGAGACGTCCCGCCGCCCACGCAGCCTCCGCGCCGGCGTGGCCTCCACCTATGACGATGATGTCGAAAGTGTTCAACGGCGTCATCGCAACCCGTGGAACGCGCCCAAAGCGCGCTGTCCGTTTGGCGGCGACCCGAAGTGGAACGCTCCGCCCGTTCCTACTGCATCGCGCTGCGCGCTAGACGCCGGTGTAGGGAAGCAGACCGATGAAACGAGCGCGTTTGACCGCAAGTTGAAGGGCCCGCTGTTCGCGAGCGCTGGTGCCCGCGCGCTTCCGTGACATGATCTTGTAGCTCGATGTCAGAAACTTCCGAAGCAACTCGATCTCCTTGTAGTCGAGCAGCGGACCTTCCCAGCTCTTCAGGATCCGTTCGGGGAACCGGCTGGAGCTGTGATTAGTGCGACCCCTCTTGTCGTCGCCACGATTTTGACTCTTCTCGAACATGCTCTACCGCCTTGCTGATTGTCCAACGATCTTCTCAAACTCATCCGCGTCGACTGCCTCGGCTTCGTCGATCAGCATGATCGGAATGCCGTCGCGGACCGGATAGCGAAGTCGCTCCGCCGCGTCCGTTGAGTACAGCCAATCGCCCGATTGGATAAGTGGCGCCTTGCTCTTGGGGCAAACCAGGATCGCCAGAAACTCCTTGTCGATTTCGGCCATGGTCTTGCTTTCACGCACCGGACCAGCCCAACACTCCTTGCGTCACTCCGCACCCAACGTGCGAACCCGCACAGCCCCGCAATACTAGTCCAAGATGGTCCCTGTGACAAGTGCTCCGCGCTTGTGCCCACGCTGCGTGCGTGCTCAGCCGATCGGACGCCGACCGGCCAAGGAAACGCCAATTCCATCTTGCGGTGCGGCCGATGGTCCGAACGCGGCGTTTTGTAGCGTTGACAGCCCACCCCTGCCGTCTTAGCATGCCCTCGGTGAGCGGGGTGTAGCTCAGCCTGGCTAGAGTGCTGCGTTCGGGACGCAGAGGTCGCTGGTTCGAATCCAGTCACCCCGAGTACCGCAAGCCTATATCAGGGCGTGACTTACGGGCGTCCGAGTCCGTCAGCTGGCTTGAAAGCTGGCATCGACTTTCTGTTCAACATCGACGTTGTGGTCACGCTGAGACCCCGGCGGGTGCATATGCTCCCCAGCTATCCGGTGGACAAAGAAACGCGCAGGGCTCGCGCGGACTACGGCACTCGACCCCGAGATACTCTTCCATGACGAACCGTCCGCCGGTGACCCGAAGGGGAGCGCTTCGTCGCACACGCAGCACACCTACGGAACGCACCCGCCCAGCAGCACCGAGACGTTGTGGCTACCCAGGTTAGCCACGGCCAAGTCGGCATCCCCGTCGCCGTCCAGATCGCCGATCGCCACGGACCAC
>JAJDDU010000438.1 GCA_029260155.1 Phycisphaerae bacterium
CTTGAGTTTGGTTTTCAGGATCCGGTTCTCCTCCTGAACGTAGGCGATCACGTCCTGCTGCTGCCGGTTGATCCAGCCAGCCAGAGTCACGAGAAGGAGTTGCCAAGGTTGCAGTGTGTTCATGAACACGATTCTACCACAATCGGAGAGCGAGTTGTAACGTCTATCATGATAAACGGTTGCGCGCGTTCGTATATTTGGACACTACGGCCTGGCGACTCAAGCCCGAAGAGACCGCGGAATATTCGTCGCAGTACCTCTTAGGTGCGAAACGGCTGTGCAGATCGTGCGCTGAAGAAGCGGTCCGACGAAAACCACTCCTGCTGGAAAGCGCCAGTCACTCATCACCGACATGATATCGTTCAGCATCTCTCTGCGCACTTCCGGTGGACACTTGTCCAACGCACCGAGTCGAGGCGTCAGGTAAACGGACCCGCCCAGGTCCACCCTATACGGCCAATCCGGCGAGGCGTGAAGTCCTGCGAGTGCAGACAAACACCGCACTCCGTGGTCCCACGGCATGCTCCGGGCGCCGCACGGCCAACTCACCTCCAGAAAGAGGATCTCCTCTAACCTAATAAACGAGGTTTGCGCGGTTTCGCGCGCGCAATCTGATCCTCACGCTGTTTTTTTTGAGTGCGGAGGCAACGGCCGCGGTTCTTTGGTCGGTGGTTTACCGGGATCCCGTGTGATGGCCCATGAATCGCTGTAGCACAGCAGAGATCGAAGCACTTATCCGATCGTGTGGAATACCACTCCTCTCGGCCTCCCGATGCCTTAGCTGCCACAGGGCACGCAGGCCCCGGTAGTTGCCCAGTCGTCAGGTTCGTCTTAATCGCGTTGGAGGTGGTCTACTGCTCATTGTGCATGACACGGCGGCCGTGAATCGTCTCACCAAAGGGCTATTCTGTTTTCAGAAGCGACAGAAAAAACCGAACTTGCGCGCGCGCCAGCGCCCAGATCTCGTTTATGACGGTAGGGACGCGGCCGGAGTAGGCACCGTTGCGTGTCCCCCTGAAGCCGAAGGCTTCTCTCACAGCAACTGCCCGTCCCGGCGGCCATGTAACGGATGTGCCCGGGTCCGGGCTGTTGTTTGGTCAATGTGTTCGGCGGAAGCGGGTGGGGGTGTGCGTACGCTCGGAGGTGACGCTTGGTCCTTGCGTGTAACAACTGTGTATTGAAACAGAATAACAGCGGCGTTGAAGCTGCTCATCCAAGAGGGACCGTGACCTCGTCAGCGTGCTCAACTTGCGATGCCGCCGTCCTCGGCGTGTACACAGCGAGCGCAATTTGGCCGTGCCCGCGGCGCGGGCGTTCAGCGGGTGGCTCGCCATCGCCATTCGGCACTCCCTTGGATCACCCAACACGTCCATCGAGCGGGAGTGCTCCCACGGCCGCGAGCGGCCTCCGATTCGTGCGAGGGAGCGCAGGCGCGAACGGCGGAACATACAACTTCAACGGCGACGGCGTACATAAGTACACTGCGTGTGTGCGCGTGAACGAACCGGAGAGTGCTCGATGGTAGCTTCACCCGTTCCGCATTCGCGTACGTTGCGGATTGTTGCCCAGGATCCCGGCGTCAAAGCCGATGGCGGCATCCTCACGGCGCGTATCGAGGTGCCGGCCGAGAACATCGCCGCGGGTCCGTGGGGCTATCGAGTCCAGGTCATTGACTACGATGCAACGTCGCGCGTTCTGTACAAGCCACTTGCCCCGGTAGCCTACCGGGACTCATCAGGCTCCCACGTCGATCCCTTCGAAAAGGCCTCGGACAGGACCATCCTGAGCGACCCAAGGTTCCATGCCCAGAACGTGTATGCCATCGCCATGCGGACTCTCGCACGCTTCGAGTCGGCGTTGGGAAGGCGGGTCAGCTGGAGTTTTGCCACGCACCAACTCAAGATCGCACCGCATGCATTTGGAGATGCCAACGCTTTCTACTCGACTGACGACGAGGCCTTGCTGTTCGGCTATTTCCGTGGCCGCGAAGGCGACGTTTTTACCTGTTTGTCCCATGACGTGGTAGCACACGAAACCACGCACGCCCTGCTGGACGGTTTGCGTGAACGGTACATCGATCCATCGTCGCCGGACCAGGCGGCCTTCCACGAGGGCTTTGCCGATGTAGTTGCGCTCCTTTCGGTGTTTTCGCTCAAGGGGGTGGTTGAGGCGGCACTCTCGCGGGGGGCACCGAAGGGTACAACTCTCGTCAAGCATGGAAACGCGAAAGGGCAGGCGCGGCCCACGCTTCGTGAGAAACAGCTCACACCCAAAACGCTCCAGAAATCCGTCCTGATGAGCCTGGCCGACCAGATGGGTGAGGAGTTGTCCGGCATCCGAGGACGGCCGTTGCGTCAATCCGCGGCCCTCAGGCCGTCGCCTGCCTACTATCTCGATGATCCTGAGTTCGTCGAACCGCACCGCCGCGGTGAGATTCTCGTCGCGGCCATGATGAACGCGTTCCTGAAGGTGTGGACCGCCCGGCTGGGCGCGTTGGATCCGACGGGAACCGGCCTGCTGGATCGCGCGCGCGTCGTTGAAGAAGGCGCCAAAGCCGCAGACCACCTGCTGACCGTCGCCATTCGAGCGCTGGATTTCTGCATGCCGGTTCACATGGAGTTCGGCGATTACCTGAGCGGCCTGCTTACAGCAGACCACGAGACCTGTCCCGATGACTCGCTCTATCATTACCGTCGACACCTCCGAGCGAGCTTCAAGGAGTACGGGATCATGCCTCTGTCGTCTCGTACCGGCGCGGAGCCGGGCATCTGGCAACCGCCGGAGAGCGACCCGAGCTACGATCGGACACATTTTGACTCTCTGGTGCGCGACAAGGACGAAATGTTCCGCTTCATCTGGGAGAACCGCAAACTGCTCGGTGTCACGGACGATGTGTACACACGCGTGCTCTCGGTACGTCCGTGCATGCGCATTGCTCCCGACGGATTCGCGCTTCGCGAGACGGTTGCCGAGTACATGCAACTCATCAAGCTTGAGGCGAAGGAGCTTTCGAGGTTCCACGTCAAGATGCCCAGGGGCATGCCGCGTGACAGCAAGATTGTCTTGCAAGGCGGGGGAACGCTCGTGTTCGACGAATTCGGCCGATTGAAATTCAATATCAACAATCGCTTGAATGACGCTCAACGGCAATCACGACGCCTCAAGTACATGTGGCAGGCCGGGTTCATTCGGAGCGGCGGCGCGCAAAAGAAGCACTCGTTCTCCGAGCTTCACCGGCTACGCACGCTGAATGGCACGTTGCGGTGTGAAGAGGGGTGGCGTTGATGTCCGCGCTAGCTCCCAACAAGATCACGGTCCGCACGTATCAGGTCGGCTTCGGCGACTGTTTCCTGCTGACGTTTCACTATCCACCTTCAGGCAAACGCTCGCGTGATCGACACGTGTTGATCGACTTCGGAAGCACCCGACGGAAACGCGGAACGCCCGGGGACCAGATGCTGCGTATCGCCAAGGATATCAGGGAGGTGTGCCAGGGGAAGCTCGATGCGGTCGTCGCAACGCATCGCCACCAGGATCACATCAGTGGTTTCTCAACGAACAAGAAGGGGGATGCGCCCGGAGACATCATCGCCTCGCTCAACCCGAGCGTCGTGATTCAGCCCTGGACCGAACATCCGAGAGCACGCACTGACGCGACGGCACCTCCACGCCGGCCTTCCGATCGGCGTGCCTTCGTGGCTTTCCTTGATGCGATGCAGCGGTTCGCCGCGGGAGTGTTGGTACGCCTGGGGTCTATTGGCACACCGGACGACAAGCGGCGTGATACGATGCGTTGTGTCGTGTGTACGGGTGCTGCTGCGCTGACGATCTCCGTGCCGGAGGTGTGGCGGGATAGTGGTCACGCGGAGTCGCCGGAGGTCGGCCGGCTTCGGCATGCACCTTCGCACGTCGCCGGCGACCAATCTGGTCGAGACAACCGAAGCGTCCGTGGCTTGCTGCGGATCCCAGCGCTCTCCAAACGTGGCGATGCTCTTGTCGGGTTTCGCGCACGGGTCGGCGCGGGCACGGGGCGACGACCTTCGGCCGCGGCGTATGCCGGTTTCCTGAAACAGGAGCAGTTGGCAGTACGGTCCGGGCCAGCAGCTCAGTCAACCGTTGACGGGTCCGAGCAATGCGGCGATGTCGTGTCCGCGGTGTATATCGAATGTGCGTGCGCTGGCCGACTGAGTGTTCAAAACGACGACGGAAGGGACGCATATGAGAGAACCATTAGAGTGGTTTACGCGGCGAGCGGTCGGGCTGCAACGTCAGCCGGCACTCGACCGGTGATGCGAGACGTAGTACTTCGCGACTTGATTGAGGAGCCGCACACCGAACCCTGACGAGGCGTCAGAATCCTCCGTGCTTCTTGCAGTTCAGTAGCGGAGGTGAATAGACAGGGCTTGAGCCCCAAGCATCACGGCGCCGTCAGCTCGTTGGATCGCCACGAAGTGACGGGAGAGACAGGCATGGTCGCGGAACTTAATTCGATTGTCGATTCGCTCGAACAGGAGCGGATACCTGTTGCGATTCAGGTCCGCTGGCGAACTACTCGCGTGGTTCTTGAGGACTGTGACGCGCGCCAGAGTAGGGCGCCCGTGCGCTGCGACCAAACAACACGAAGTCCGGAACATGACCTCTAGCAATTCTCGGAAAGGAATGGCAATGACAAGGCGGGTCTTGGAACGCTGCTGTCTCTCGCTCGTGACGATTGTGGCGATGTTGCCTTGCCTGGCGGCTACCGATGGTACCCGGGCCGCAGAACTTCGTCCGATCGTGCGACATCCTGGCTATCTGCACGACCGTTTCGACACCCAACCGAAGGACATCGTGAGGGAGTTTCGAGCCTATACGAGCAGCTTCGACGGGAAAGATGACGACAACGGAGATGCGCGAGTTGACCTGTGGGCTATTCCAGAATGGGTGGCCTATGAACTGCGCCGGACGCCGATGGACCTGGGCAGGGCTCCGGACAAGCGACCAAGCCCATGGATCACGGATTACGCATTGCGGGAAGAGGGAATCGCGCCGAGCGATAACTCCTACAAGGGGTCAGGTTACAGCAGGGGCCATTTGTGCATGAAGTCGCATGCTTGGCGGCTGGGTGCGGACGCAGATTGGAATACGCACACCGTGCTGAACGCCTGCCCTCAGCTGCAGGCGATGAACAATGGCGTCTGGAAGGGGCTTGAGAACAAAACCGCGAACTGGGCCGACAAATACGGAACGGTCTGGATAATCTGTGGCCCCGTGATCTACAACATGGTGCCGTCGAACTGGATTGGCGATCCAGGGGAAGTTCCAGTGTCCGTACCGGACGCTTTCTTCAAAATCGTGATCAAGGACTCCACAGCGGGCGGGGTTCCAGACGTATTGGCATTTATCCTCCCGATGGAAGGTGTGGGCAACTACAGCAGCAGCAACCATGTACTCACCCCGTATCTGACATCCGTCGATGTCGTTGAAGCGCTGACTCAACTGAACTTCTTGACCAACCTGCCTAAAGCGATCGAAGAGCAAATCGAAAAAGTCGTTCATACGGAGATCTGGGCCGAATAGCAAAACGGCGTTCGCCGCCAAGGAAACGAGATATGAGCTCACACGACATCGACGAATCGGTCCGACACGGTAACGGAGTAGCACTCTGCCTCTCGGGTGGCGGATTTCGTGCCACACTATTCCATCTGGGCGCGCTTCACCGCTTGAACCAGCTCGGCGTGTTGGCAAAGCTAGGCGCGGTTAGCAGCGTCTCTGGCGGGAGCATCATCAACGGCGTTCTGGCATCTCAATGGACCGAACTCGCTCGCTCGAATTCAAGCGGCGTCTTTACGGAATTCGAGCGGCTCGTTGCGGAACCGATTCGTGCGTTTTGCAAAGAAGATCTGCGCACATCTGTTCTACTCTGGGATCGCATCAACCCGGTCAACTACTACAAGCTCGCGCGAAGTGATTCTTCTGTAACCGACTTGCTCGCCAAGGCTTACGCAGATTCACTTCCCCTTGGGATTCGGGTCGATGAACTTCCTCAATCTCCCCGCTTTATCTTCTGTGCGACGAACATGGAAACGGGCGTGAACTGGACCTTCGGCAGGAACGAGAACGGGTGTGCCGCAATGGGCGACTATCTCACTGGGGAAGCACCAACCGGCGAGTTGACGCTGGCGACGGCCGTCGCAGCATCCTCGGCATTTCCCATTACATTCCCCCCGCTAGTACTCAAGATGTCCGACCCCAGTGTGTTCCGGGGGGGGCGAGGCAATCTGTCGCATGATAGCCTGCGTGCGATTCCGCTAACCGACGGTGGGGTCTACGACAATCTTGGTATGGAGCCAGTATGGAAATCGCACGAACTTGTCTTGGTGTCGGATGCCGGCATGCCCTTCGTATTCAACGATGATCCGAAGAGCAACGTGTTCGGACGCCTGAGTCGATCCTATGACATCGCCGCCAACCAAATCGGCGCCCTTCGGAAACGGTGGCTCATCGAGAGGCTCATCGCCTCGGACATGCGTGGCACTTATTGGGGAATCAGCTCGGATCACGAGGACTACGGGCTCAATGACTCGCGTGGCTACAGCAACGATATCCGTCAGCGTCTAGCCAACGTGCGGACAGATCTCGACGCTTTCAGCGCCGGGGAAATCGGTTGTCTCGAAAACCACGGCTACGCGTTGGCCGATGTTGCGCTTCGTCGATGGGCTTCGAGCGAGCTTGAGCATCCCGATGCGGCGTTTGGGTGGCCTCATCCAGGTCTTGTTGACGAGCGAGATGCAAGGGAGGCACTAGCAGGCAGCGACCAGCGTGGGATTCTCGCGGACATCTGGCGTTCCATAGGAGACGAGTTTCGTGGTTTGCTGGCGTAGCAATGAGTGGCAGCCTGTGAACCACGATGGTCGTTTTCTCGAAAATCGCGTCGAGCGACAACGCCTTCGGTGAACTACACCGCGCGAGCAGGGTCGTGTGCTGGGACAGCAGACAAAGACGTACCGCATCGCTAACTTCGGTGATGCAGACGAAAGGAGGCCACGAGTTGATGCGGCGACGCAATCGAATTCCGGCTGACGGCCAAACGAACATCGACTCCATCGGCAAGATCGTCGTGCTCACGATGAGCGTAGCGTTCGTCGTTCTAGCGCTGTGGCTCATCGCGACCGACCGTCTCAAACGCCCTGGTTACACCCTAAACCTGTTCTATGCGCTCATGATCATCTTGGGTGGACCCATTGCGTATTTCTTTGCGAGCGCGACTACGAGAATCGAGCTGAATTCTCCCTCTGGGAGAGCTTGGTTCGGCGGCGGATATGCCGTTTCTGTCTTCGCAGTGCTATTTGCCACCAGACTTGTGCCTCCTCAGCATGTGTATCATTTGGTCAGACTGAACAATATTGAGGAGGATGTCCCGGCCAAGCAGATTGCCATTTCGGAGCACTCGCCCGCAGGTGCGGTGTTTGAGGATCTGTCTTCGGACAGTGGGGCGTATCAGTTCCTTTGCCATTTTCAGCCGGGCTCTCAGGACATCAAAATCAGAATCAAGTTCAGTGATGATGCCGATTTCTATACGTTTGTCACGACGATAAGGGCAGATAGCCCGCCAGCGGAGTTGACGCTCATTAGGAATCCGCTCGGCTCGAATGGAGAACTGTGATGCCAACGCGAAAGTTGTGTATAGCTTTGTTTTGGACGGGCACGGTTCTCCAGTCACAGGAGAGAATCCATGCTCAAGATGTCGTCGTAGAAGACGTTCGCGAGTTTGACGCCGTTCAAATTGCGGCGATTGCCTTGGGACTTGGAATAGACGACATAACCAACACGTTGCAACCTCCACCCAGTGCGGCTCTGAGGAGCATTGTGATTCTTCGTCCACAGCTATTGCTCACGACCGACGGCGGCGGGAGCTGGCTCATACGCCTCCAAAGGAAGAAGGGTGTTTTCAAAGTCAATCGTGAGAAACACAACTTGAAACCGAGTGACTTAGCCACAATCGACTTGCTTCTGGACAACGAGTACCTTTCCCGCTGGATTACATGTATGCGCGATGCCTGGATTGGAAGGGGTTCTCGTGAGTGCGTCGTCAAGCTCGCGGAGGTGGCAAGTAACGAGCCGCCTGACGTGCGTATGCTCGTTGGCGCTAATCTCGGCGCGAGACTCTTGGCGTTGGCGGATCAGAACAGAGAATGGCGCGGCGTCGTCTACGGCGATTCGACACCTCAGTCGATTACGGATTCTATCGTAGCGTTCCGAAAGCTTGAGACAGAGAAGATCAAGAGCGTATTCGCACATGGCAAGACTTCCGAGCCTTCCTTCGATGGGATCGTCAAGGCTTCCGATCGTGGCGAAATAACGTGGTTCGATTTCCAAGCTGCGACCCCCGCTCAAGGCAAACGGCACCCATGGGGGAAGAACATCAAGTGGAGCGTCGCTCAGGATTCTGGCAAGGTTCACCGCGTTTCAGACTGGAGCAAAACCGAAATGTGTACTCTACCGCTCTCCAGCGACCAGCACATAATACTAAAGGGCAATCTGGCGGCATCGATAATCCAACAACTAGACAAAGCTAGGACAGTTCGTGACCTCGTTCGACAGGCCCAAGCAGCAAAAATCGACGTGTTTCTCTCAAGACCGGGCTCGCAGGAGGTCGGACTGTATTCACCGCACTAGGAGGTATCGTCTTGTCAAGCCTCAACCATAGTGTCCAGAGCCCATCCAGCGCCGGCACGCTGGTCAAACCAGCGTGCCCGACCAGGTTCGCAGTTTTCGGAGAAACCACTAATTCGCACGCAGCGTTTTTCGTTCGCGACCCCCGATCCCGCGACACC
>JAJDDU010000439.1 GCA_029260155.1 Phycisphaerae bacterium
GGTCCCCGCGACAACAACGCCGGCGACTCCGGTGGCCATGCGCCGGTCAAACAACGCTACCGCAGCGGCAACGCCGAGCAGCGCCGCCACGCACCCGGTGAGCACCGCCATCTTGCTAAAGTGAACGGCGACGAACAACGCAGCCATCGCGCCGAAGACGGCGGCTAGGTCCAGAGGCAACGTGGCGCTTGGCTGCTGACGGTTAAGCCAAGCGAGCACAATCGTCGAGACGAACACCGCCAAGCCCAGTCCGGCTCGCCATACTCCGGAATCGACGCCCGGCAAACGCATCTTCCACGCAGCAAGTGAACCGATCGCAGCTGCGCACAGGACGAGCAGGGTGAAGGACTTGGGACTCAGTGTAGCGATGACGCCCATCACGGCGGCGGCGGTTGTCAAGACGACCAGCCAGTGCCATCGCGCGCCGAGCGGCCAACGCGGCAGTCCTTCCGCTGCGATGAACGCAACCATAACGCAGAGGGCGAGCGCTATCCCAAGGCCGACTTGGGCGGCACGCTCGCAACTGGGACGCCGCGCGACGCGCGTCGCGATACCGAGCACCGCGGTCCCGACCGCGATGGGAAGAACGAAGCCGAGGAGGATCTGCTGGATCACGTCGGGTGCCTAGAGTTCTCGATTGCGGCTTCCGCGACCGAAGCGACCACGGGCGGCACGCACTTCCTCGGCATCGAGGGCGCCGTCCTTGTTCGCGTCGAGCTCGTCGAATGCCTGCTTCATTCGTTCGGGGGCTTCTGATTTCTGGATTTTTCCGTCGCCGTTCTTGTCCCGTTGGGCCAGCCGCTTAGGGAGCCCCGTTCCGGCATCGCGCTTTGCGCCGCGATCACGCCCACCGGCGCCGGCTTCCAGCGCGACGGTGATCTTGACTTTGTCTCCGAGCATGCCGCCTTCGACGCCGTAGCTCATGCCGAAGTCGCTGCGCGTGAGCGTCAGTTGTGTCTCAAGACCGCATTTTTTGCCGCGACGTCCGTCGGCAGTCCCAAGCCACTCGACCGGCGCAGTGATCTTCTTGGTCACGCCAAGGATGGTGAGATCGCCTTTGACCTCGTACATGTCTTTGCCGGTTTTCTTGGTGGACTTGCTCTTGAAGGTGATCGTCGCGAATTCGCGTTCGTTGAAAAAGTCGGGACTCTTGAGGTGTCCGTCCAGCTTGCCGCTTCCAGTGTCGATGCTCGCAACGGCGATGGTCAGTTCGATGGCCAGATCCGAGTCATCTCCCTCGCTGTGCTTGATCGTCCCGCTGAGGTCGTTGAACCGGCCGTAGAAGCGGCCCGCACCCTGGTGTCGAACGCCGAAGATGGCGGTCGAGTGAACGGCGTCGATGGCGAACGTCTCGCCCGCCGCGTCTGGTGCGGTCATGAGCAAGGCCAGCGCAAAGGCGCCCGCGCCGAACGATAGTTTGATGAGTCTATTCACTTTGCAATCTCCTTGGCCTGCCCTGATCGGCATTAGTATGAAGAGTCCGAGCCCGCTAGGAGACAATAGTGACAAAAACCAACGGCGGAGTCAACGTGCGCCGAATCCACCGGTCTTGTGATGAAAGAGGCGCCAAGGCGTCATTCATTCCTGCCTGACACCTTGGCACCCCTCAACACGCACGTCTTAGCGGAGACTCGCGGGTGAACCCTCTGCTCGGCCGGACATCTGCAGTTCGTCGAGCAGGGCCTCGGTTTGGTCCAGAAGATCTTCAAACAAGCGCATCGCGTCGCGGACCGGTTCCGGCTTCGTCATGTCGACCCGCGCCAGCTTGAGCACGTCGATTGGGTACGCGCTGCTGCCCGCCTTCAGAAAAGATAGGTATGCATCCCGCGCCCCGGGCTCGTTCCGCAGGATACGCGAAGCAATGTTCGACGCCGCACAGTAGCTCGTCGCGTACTTGTAGACGTAGAAGTTGTAATAGAAATGCGGAATGCGAATCCAATAGTTGTCCACGAGCTCATCGTGCGTGTATGCCGGACCGTAGTACGTCTTCATGATCTTGCGATAGGCCGCCCCCAGGGAATCCGCCGTGAGGGGTTCGCCGGCCTCGACCATCTCATGAATGCGCTGCTCAAACTCGCTGAACATCGTCTGGCGAAACACCGTGCCGCGCATGCCCTCGAGGAACTCACAAAGAAGAAAGAGCTTCTTCTTCGGATCCTTCGTGCGCGCCAAAACGTAGTTCTGAAGCAGTATCTCGTTGCAGGTCGACGCGACTTCGGCACAGAAGATGTCATAGCTGCTGTAGACGGATGGCTGCGTCGCCCTTGAAAACGCAGAGTGCATCGAGTGTCCCATCTCATGCGCAAGCGTGGACATATCGTCGTACCCTCCGTGGTAGTTCATCAGGATGTACGGCTGGGTCAGGTACGAGCCGCTCGAATACGCCCCGCTACGCTTGCCCTTCGTCGGGTAGACATCCACCCACCGAGATTCAAACCCCTTCCGCATCACCGCGACATACTCCTCGCCCAACGGCTCAAGCGCCGCGAGGATCATGTCAACGGCCTCCTCATACGTGTAGTCCAAGCTCTGGCCCGCGATGAACGGCGCGAAGAGATCATACGCGTGTACTCCGTCGTCCAGGCTGAGCACGCGCTTGCGGATCTTCTGATAGCGATGCAGCAGGCCGATATTTTCGTTCACCGTACGAACGAGCGTGTTGTACACGCTGATCGGGATGTTCCCTCCGTCCAGGGACGCTTCCAGGCTGCTTTCGTAGTTCCTCGTCTTCACCGTCAGAAGATGGCTTTGGACCACGCCGTTCGTCAGCGCAGCCGCGGTGTTGCGATACTTGGCAAAGGTGCCCACGATCGCCTCATAGGCTTCGCGGCGAACCCGGCGGTCGGATGACCGCATGAACAGATAGAACGCCGAGTTATCCACTTCCCGCGCCTGACCGTCCTCGCCCTTGATCGTCGGGTACGTAAGATCGGCATTGGTGAGCATGCTGTAGGCGTTGTAAGAAACGCTTCGGACCTCGCCTGTCAGCGCCAGCAACTCCTCCTCGCGTGGGGAGAGAATGTGCTTCTGCTGTCGGAACAGATCGTTCAGCGACTGCCGGTACAACGCGAGCCCCGCGTTTTCGCGCATCCAAGAATCCAGCCGCTCGAACGGAATAGCCACCAACTCCGGCTCAAGCCACGAAATCGCCCGACCGTAGTTGTTCGCCAGCGACCGCACACGCGAGTTCATGGCCTGATGTTCGCCCACGCGCGTGTCCTGGTCGGCAAGAAGTGATGCGTAAACATACACCCGGTCCAGACGGGCTTCGATCTCGTCCCGCGTCTTGAAGACTTTCAGCAACTGCTCCGAACTCTGCCCGCAAGTGCCGCGGAGCGCCTCCATCGTCGCGAGTTCTTTCTCGACCGATGCAAACTCGCTTTCCCATTCTGCCGTCGTGCTGAAAATGCCTTCCGTCGCCCAGAGATGTTGCTTGCCGATTTCGCTACGCTCGCGGACACGCGTGTCATCCTCGCCAAGCGCCGCCGGCGTCATCACCGGGAGGATGCAGAGCGCAACTAGGATCTTACAAAGCCGTTGCATCGGGAATCGAGGGTGTCTCATTGGTTGGCCTCAAGACGGGAGTGTGTATCGAGTGCGCGACGTCGACCCCGTCGATCGGCGTCAGCATCTTGCGAATCAAGGCGTCGACTAATAACGCAGAATCGAGTGGATCGGTATCTCCCCGAGCTTGTCCCGTCCGTTCAGAAAGCCAAGCTCGATCAAAAACGCCAATCCCACAGGAATGCCCCCCAGCGATCGCACCATTTCCAGGCAAGCGACCATGGTGCCCCCGGTTGCAAGAAGATCGTCGACCAGAAGGACCCGGTCGCCAGGCTTTATTGCGTCCGTGTGAATCTCCAGCCGGTCGGTCCCGTACTCCAGCTCGTATTCCTGTGATGTAACCTCGTGGGGCAATCGGCCCGGCTTCCTGATCGGCACGAACCCCGCCGACAGGTTTCGGGCGACCGCCGCCGCGAAAATAAATCCACGCGACTCAGCCCCCGTCACCACGTCCACGTTTTCCCGCAGAAACGGCTGCGTCAGATACTCGATTGCCAGCGAAAGACCGGCCGGATCACGCAGCAGCGGCGTGATATCCTTGAACACGATCCCCTTCTTCGGAAAATCCGGGATGTCCCGAATCAGTTCCTTGAGATGAACATGGTCTACCTTCGTTCCGGATTGACTCACCGCAGCCTCCACCCCCGGTCGCGCCCGCCGTCGAGCCGGCGACTCCGGAGTCTGTTTTTGAACGATCTCGTCATTGAAATCTCCCCCCCCGTCGATACCAGTGACCCAACCTACCCGGCCGCGCCGTCCGAAGCAAACGGGTGCACCTCAATACGGCCGGCATCTTGGGATATACCCAGGAAAAGGCAACCCCATCGCGGGCCATTGCCTGGGCAGTGGGCGTGTGATACCGTGGGCGGACACGACGCATCCCGCGTTCGTGGCGTGCGATTCAATCGAGAAGTGATGAAGGAGCCAAACGTGAAGTTTGACACAAAAGTTGTACGTGCCGGAATCTCGCCCGACCCGACCACGGGCGCGGTTGTTCCGCCGATCTATCAGACCGCGACCTACGTTCTCGAAGAAGTGGGCAAAGACAAGGGCTTCGACTACACGCGATCAACCAATCCGACGCGGCAGACCCTCGAAACACAACTCGCAGCCATCGAAGGCGGCAAGCACGGCATCTGCTTTTCGAGCGGCATGGCCTCTGTTGACAGCTGCATGAAGCTGCTCAAGGCGGGCGACCACGTCGTCTGCTCCGACGACGTCTACGGCGGCGTCTCGCGGCATTTCAACAAGGTGCTGACGCGATACGGGCTGAGCTTTTCCTACGTCGATTCCTGCAATCCCAGCAAGGTCAAAGAGGCTGTTCGGGCAGAAACAAAGATGCTTTGGGTCGAAACGCCGACCAACCCTCTGCTCAAAGTGACTGACATCGAAGCCATGGCCAAGATCGCCAAGGAGCACGGATTGATCTTCGGCGTGGACTCGACGTTTGCGACCCCCGTCTACCTGCGCCCGTTGGAATTGGGTGCCGACATCGCGATGCACAGCACAACGAAGTACCTCAGCGGCCACAATCAGTTGATCGGAGGCGTGGTCATCACCAATCGGCAGGACATCGCCGACGAGATGAAGTTCATCCAGAAAACCATCGGCGCGGTTCCCAGTCCGTTTGATTGCTGGCTCACGATGCTCGGCCTCAAGACGCTCCACCTGCGGATGGCGAGGCATTCTTCCAACGCCCAGATCGTGGCGGAGTTCCTCGAAGCGCACCCGAAGGTCGAGCGCGTCACCTATCCCGGCTTGGCCTCCCATCCCCAGCATGCAATCGCCAAAGCGCAAATGAGCGGATTCAGCGGGATGATCTCGTTCGAGCTGGTCGGCGGCATCGCGTCGGGCAAGACCGTCATGAACAGCGTCAAGCTCTGCGCTCTGGCTGAGAGCCTCGGTGCGGTGGAGACGATGATCACGCATCCTGCCACCATGACGCACGTCGAAGTGCCCAGAGAGGATCGCCTTGCCAGAGGCCTCACCGACGGTTTGGTTCGCATTTCCGTCGGGATCGAAGACGCCGAGGACATCGTGGACGATCTCCGGCAGGCGCTAGACAAGGCCTAAAACAGCGTTTCTGATGGATGCGGAGAGGTTTCTGTTGGCTGGGCTGGGAACAGCCCGGCTCGCTGCATAATTACAGCTAGACAGCAATTGGCGATTTTTCTGGACTTTTTCCGTAGTGCATGCTATTTTTAACTAGGGTGAAACTAATGATTGGCCGATGTTAATACTATGATGACTGCGACCGGCCCGCGACATGGGCGTGCTACCGAGGACTACATAAAGGCGATTTTTAAGCTGGAGGTCGGTGGCCGGCCGGTTTCCACGAACAGATTGGCAGGGGAAGTCGGTGTTTCGCCGGCGGCTGTTACGAAAGCGATTCAGCAGCTCGCAAAAAAGGAGCTTGCGTCGCACGAGCCGTACCACGGCGTTTCGTTGACGGATGCGGGGCGCAAGGTGGCGCTGGAGATCATCCGGCATCACCGTTTGTTGGAGACGTTTCTGCACGACATTCTCGGCTACTCGTGGGACGAGGTGGATGCCGAGGCGGAGCGGCTTGAGCACCACATATCGGAGAAGTTCGAGGCAGCCATCGACAAGTTGCTGGGCTACCCGAGCTTCGACCCGCACGGGGATCCGATTCCTGAGTTGAACGGTGAGATGGGTCCGAAGCGGGGGCACTGTCTTACCGAAGCCGAGCAGGCTGAAGCGGTGAGGGTCGTTCGTGTTCGGGATGGCGACCCCGAAGTGCTCCAATATCTGGGACGACTGGGCATGCACGTTGGTGCGGTGGTTGAAGTGATCGAAAAGCACCCGTTCCAAGGTCCGCTGACGGTTCGCGTTGATTCACACGATCGTGTGGTCGGGCGAGAGGTGGCCGGGAACGTTTTTGTGGAGCGGTGTGAGCCGCTTGAAATGGCAGCAGCAGGGGACTGATGGGGCGGCGATCAACGCTGGAGTTTTGCACATGACGATTTCTATGAACGACCTTCAATTCGGCCAACTGGGTACGGTCCTTACGCTCAACGTGGGCGGGCCGATGCGACGGCGTCTGCTGGATCTGGGGTTGGTGCCGGGAACGCACATCGAGAGGGTAATGGACAGTCCTGCGGGTGATCCGGTTTGCTATCGGGTTCGCGGCGCGATGATCGCGTTACGCGACATGGATGCGACGCAAGTCGTGCTGGACGTCTAGCAGCCCGTGGTGAAAGTGCTTTCCGTTCAGAAACGCGGCGTTTCGTGCCGGGTCGAGGCGGCGAAACGGAAGCGAATCAGGGAGATTCGTTGAGTTTCGCCAACGAAGAGCCGGTGCGAAAGGACCGCTTCTGAACCAATTGACTTTTGCCACGGGCTGCTCGGCGAGCATCTTCGCGAAAGACGATCGAACGATGAGTACATGCGGAAACTGTTCGGAGAATCGCGCCGTCGGTGCTACGGGGGCTGACTTGGTGCAACTTGGCGGCGGGGCTGACTACGTTGTCGCGTTGGCGGGCAATCCGAACACGGGCAAGAGCACGATCTTCAATCATCTGACCGGCCTGCGACAGCACACCGGCAACTGGCCGGGCAAGACAGTTTCGCGCGCGGAGGGACATTTCACCCACGCGGGCACGCGGTTCAAACTCGTGGACCTCCCCGGGACGTACTCGCTATTGGCAGACAGCACGGACGAAGAGATCGCGCGCGATTACGTGCTCTTCGGGCAGCCGGACTGCACGGTCGTGGTGTGCGACGCGACGGTTTTGGAACGCAATCTGCTGTTGGTTCTGCAAGTGATGGATATCACCGATCGCGTCGTCATCTGCACCAATCTGATGGACGAGGCGCGTCGCAAATGTATCGAAGTCGACACGAAACTGCTGGAAGAAGAGTTGGGCGTGCCGGTCGTAGCCACTGCCGCGCGTCGTGGGCAGGGAATCGATAACTTGGTGCGCTGCGTCGCCGAGATTGCATCCGGGCAGCGCAGTGCGCGTCCGAAGCGGGTACCCGTTGATGCCGCGGTGGGATCGGCCGTGGAGGTGCTTGTCGCGCAACTGCGCGAGACGTTGCCGGGGTTGCCTTGCCCCCACTGGGTGGCGATGCGGTTGCTCGACGGCGACGCGCGAATCGAACGCGCGATCGCGGGCGGCGAGCTCTCCACGATGTTCGGTCCACGGGCGCGCGCGTCGGTGGGCGAGGTGGCCGCGTGAGTCATCCATCGGATGTCGGCCGTCCTCAGATTCTCAAAGACGCAGAGATACTGCGCACTAAGGTCGGTCGCGACGTTCACGACCGCGTCACCGAATCGCTCTACGCCCGAGCCGCTCGGATTTCGGAGCGATGCATTGCGGTGACCGGCAAGCCACACGTCGATTGGGACGCGGTGGCTGACAGGATCTTCACCAGTCGGCTGACGGGTTTTCCCATCATGGTCGCCTTGCTGGTGGGCGTACTCTGGCTGACCATTACCGGTTCCAACGTGCCAAGCGCAATGCTCTTCGATGCGTTGTTCTGGATGCATGACAAGGCGGAAGCGTGGATGATCGCCGCCGGGGCGCCTTGGTGGTTGACCGGTTTTCTCGTCAACGGTGTCTACCGCGGATTGGCGTGGGTGGTCGCGGTGATGCTGCCGCCGATGGCGATCTTCTTTCCGATTTTCACGCTGCTTGAGGACATCGGCTACCTGCCGCGCGTCGCCTTCAACGTGGACCGGTTATTCCGCTGGTGCGGAGCGCACGGCAAGCAATCACTGACCATGAGCATGGGGTTCGGCTGCAACGCTGCCGGCGTAATCGCCTGCCGAATCATCGATTCGCCGCGAGAACGGTTGATTGCGATCGTGACGAACAACTTCATGCTGTGCAACGGACGCTGGCCGACGATTATCATGCTGGCGTCGGTTTTCGTGGTCGCTGCCTTTCCGCCGACGTGGTCCAGCTTCGTGGCGACCGGCGCTATCGTCGGGGTCACGCTTCTTGGCGTGCTCGTCACGTTCATCGTCTCGAAGGCTCTTTCGACGACCGTTCTCAAGGGCGAGCCCAGTCACTTTTACCTCGAGCTTCCGCCGTATCGTCGGCCGAACGTGCTACGCGTAATTCACCGGTCGATCATCGACCGCACGCTGTTTGTGCTGGGGCGAGCCTGTGTGACCGCCGCGCCGGCCGGGGCATTGATCTGGATCCTTGGGACAGTCAAAGTCGGCGGTGTCACGCTTATGGCACTCTTCACCGGCTGGTTAGACCCCGTCGGCGCCCTGATTGGCCTCGATGGTGTTATTCTGTTGGCGTACATCGTCGCCCTCCCTGCCAACGAGATCATCGTGCCGACCATGATTATGGCCTACATGGCCTCCAGTAAGATGCTCGAACTCGATGATATGAGCCAGCTAGGAAACCTGTTCCACGCCAACGGTTGGACGGTGACCACGGCCGCCTGCGTGATGCTGTTCTCCCTGTTGCACTATCCGTGCGCGACGACGACGTGGACAATCTACCGGGAAACGCGCAGCTGGAAGTGGACGCTTTTCGCGAACCTCATGCCGTTAACGTTGGCTGTGTTGGTCTGCGGTGGTGTTGCACAGGGGGCGCGTTTGTTCGGGAACTGAGCGGGTGCCCCCCACCGTATTCGCAGGGCTTGCCGCGAGGATAACGCTTAGCTACGATGGGTGTCGGGTGGCAATCCGCTTCCTTCGCGTTGCCCCCAGCCTTCTCTCGTAGCCGCCGACCCGGGGACATGGTCCTGGTTAAGGAGTGAATCGTGAAGTTCATCGTCAATCTCGAGCGTGATGAAACTGGGATGATTGTCGCCGAGTGTCCCGCGATTCCGGGCTGTGTTTCGCAAGGAACGACTGAAGCGGAAGCGCTCGACAATATCCGGGAGGCCATCGAGGCTTGCTTGGAAGCCCGAGCTGCGAACGGAATGCCGCTCACCGTGGCGACTCGTGAGGTCGAGGTCAAGGTCTGATGGCCCAGCTACCGGTGATTTCGGGCGCGCAGGCGGTCCGGGCGTTCGGAAAGTCCGGGTGGACGAAGGATCGCCAACGCGGAAGCCATCTTGTCATGCTGAAGCCGGGGTGCAACGTGAGCTTGTCCGTTCCGCAGCACCGGGAACTCGCACCTGGTACGCTCCGAGCACTGATCCGGGCGGCGGGAATGACAGTTGACGAGTTCATCGCGCTGCTGTGATAGCGCCCGCCGCACCTCGATTCGAGGTGTTGGAGCGATTCCTCACCCGAGCGCAGACGCTGCCTGACCAGAGCCGAACGGCCCCGGGAATCGTGTCCCCCACGTCCGAAGGACATGGGCCACCCACCGGTGTTGCTCAGGGGTCGCGTCTGCTCGGCGGCTGAGCGTGCGATCTGTGAGAGCTTCGCCGCTTCCAAAGGAAGTAGAACGGAACGCCGACAGCCACCGTGAGAATTCCGCCGAGCGATTCGGTCGGCCTGATCTTGAGCGTGGCCGCCATTACCGCGATGGAAACCGCGAGGAACAACGCGGGCACAAGCGGGTAGGGGACAACACGGTAGGGGCGGGGGAGGTCCGGCCTTTTCACACGCAGCACAATCACCGCCGCAGCTGCCAGAGCGGTAAACGCCATCAGAACGAAACCGGCGTAGATCAACAGTTGCTCGAATCGGGCGGAGAGCACCAGAACACTAATCCACACACTCTGCAGGATAATCGATCTGACCGGGGCGCCACCGCCCGCGCTAACCTGCGCGAAACTCTTCGGGAAGACGCCGTCCGTAGCCATCGCGTAGTAGACGCGCGGCCCGGCCCAGATCATCGCGCTCGCGGCGCCGAGTATCGACACGCACAGCATGAGCGTCACCCATCGCGCAGCCGTGGGGCCGAACATGGCGACGGCGGCTTTCTGCGCGACGGGTTCGACGGGGTCAGCCGCCAGCATCGGCATGGGCAGCGCGTACAAGTAGATGACGTTCAGTGCGAGATAGAGCGTTCCCACGCAGACGGTTCCCCAGATCATGGAGCGCGGGACGCTGCGCCCCGGGTCCTTCATTTCACCGGCGATGTAGCTGGCTGCGTTCCAGCCGGAGTAGCTGAACGTAACGAACAGGAACGACACGAGGAGCGTCGCGAAAGTGAAATCGGTCTCGACGTCCACGGTGGCCAAGTTGCCCCAATCGCCCGATCCCACGGTGAGGCCCGCGAGCACGAGCGCCACGATGAACGCGACCTTAACCACGGTAAGCAGCCGCTGTACCGCACCGCCCGCTCTCACGCCGAACACGTGAACTATGGTCAGCCCCCACACCATCGCCAAGCCAATGACTGCGGGGGACTCGGGGGCAAGGGCGGGAAACAACTGGTGGAAGTGGGTCGCGAACAGGTGAGCATTGGAGGCGATTGCGGCGCTGAAGCCGATGGTGAGCGAGGTCCATCCGCTCAGAAAACCCCAGATGGGCCCGTACGTTTCCCGGAGATAGACGTACTCGCCGCCCGCGCGGGGCATCGCCGCACCCAATTCGGCGTAACAGAATGCTCCCAGCAGTGCGAACATGCCGCCGCAGACCCAGAGCAAGAGAATCACCGCCGGGTTCCCAATGTCGCGTGCCATGAATCCGGTGGTCCCGAACACACCGGTGCCGATCATGTTGGAGATAAGTACGCAAGCGGCGGTGAATGCAGTCACCCGGCGTACGAGTTGGTGAGGCCTTTCGCTAGCCGAAATCGCGGGCAGTCCTTTTGTTCATGTGCCCGAGGGGGGCAGAAGTACGGTTTCGTCATCCACCAAGCGACGATAGCCGCACGCGACAAACGAGACAAGCGGGGGGTGTCTGGCAGTGGGGCACGGGTGCATCCCAATGAAGGTGGCGTTTCCGACGGTAGACCGCGCGCAGCGCGCTGGAAGAGGGGTGCCCCGTCATTCCGAGCGCATGCGAGGAATCTAGCTGGAATGGTGTACGGGCTAGATTCCTCGCATGCGCTCGGAATGACGCTCGACGAGGACTTTGCCCGCATGGAGCAGTGCGCTCAGCAATGCCACCCAAAATGAGATGCACCCGTGGCGCACTCTGAAACCGTCGCGGATTCCGGAACGCGTCGCCGCACGCCCTCCCATTCAATCGTCGCGATCGGCCGGCGTCTTGCCAGGAACCTCTGTTCGCCGCTTCGGGAACGGATCTGACATGACCAGATCTTGCTCTGGCAGTCCATGCCGTACGGCGCATCGACCACGACGGACGATCCCGAGTTGATAAAAAGCGGACCGTCCACACCGAGACGGCCCTTCGTTGCAATGTCTGCGTGGCCTGACGATGCCTTGCGATGCCATGCCCCGCGATGCCTTGCCGCGACTCGATTCTTGACTGTCACAGATCACCTAAGCTAATAGAAATCGCCGTCGACGCAACCCAGCTCCAAGCTGGGATCGGCCCGTTAGCTTACGCCATCATGCGCACACCCGGTCGGGAGTCAGCCCGCCTTGCCTAAAAAGATATCACAGGATGCCTAAGGATCATCATTTCCTGTTTCGGTTGTTGACAGTGTAATCAAATGTGGTATATACAGGATATGGCCACAGTAGAAGAGCACAAGTCCCTGTTAGCTGAAGCTGAAGCCGACCTCGCCGAAATCAATGAACGCCGGGATGAGTTGGAGATCGTCATCGGGTTCCACTCTCGGAAGATCGGGCTGCTTCAGGCCCTGACGCCCACGCTTCCTGGGATCGACGAGTCGCCCACAGTAGGGTCTTTGACTGGAAAGAAGCTTCCGGACGCCATGAGGGCGGTCTTGGCCAGGGCAAATCGTCCCATGCACGTAAATCAAATCGCGCATGTGTTAGTACGTCGTGGATTCAAGAAGACCAATACCCTGAGGGTATCGATCTCCACGACTGCGGGTCGGCGTCCAGACCTGTTTGAGAAGACAGATCGGGCGACTTTCAAACTGCGTAATGGGATAGAATAAAAGGAGCCCCGCTCGTTAAAGCGGGGCTGAATCTTGAGTAGGAGACTATGCAGGGGCGCTGAGCTGGTGCTACCCGTGAGACTTTGGACCTTCCGGGCAGGGTTCGATTCCCTGGCGCTCCACCATTAGGGCGTGTAGTTTAACTGGCTAGAACACCGGTCTTTAGAACCGGTGGAACGGGTTCGAGGCCCGTCACGCCCATTTTGCGCCTTGCGTCTCCCAACAAGGCACAAGGACAGTATCGACTATCAGACACGAAAGTCAAGAATTGACTGGCCCAATTAATGTTTAGTCTCATGCGCAGCCGCCTACAGAAGCCTATCTCTTACCCCGTTTGATAAGCTCCGACCGTCTTTCTCCGCCGCAACCCCAAACAACTCAAGCTGCTCTTTAGATACGCGGATTCCGGAACGCGTCGCCGCAGGCCCTCCCATACAATCCCCGCGATCGACCGGCGTCTTGCCAGGAACCTCTGTTGGCCGCTTCGGGACGTACCGGCGCCGTTCGTCCTTCCCGGTCAACTCCTTTCACCGGACGAACCAGCCCAGATCAGGAATTGCCCAATCCCGACTGAGGCAGCACACCCCCTCCCGTTTCCGACTCTCGACTTTCTCCCTCCCCAATATTCAATCCCCAAAAAAACCACAGCCACCCCTGTAGTTATTAGGTAGAGGAGACGCGATGCCCGATTCCGATCGCAACGCGACGGACAAGCGTGAGAACCCAAACCCAATGCAAAAAGCGAACCCAATCCAAAACCCCCAAAAAACGCGTTTCCAACCCAGGAATCCAGATTCCGACCCGCCGCGCGCACACCGTATTGACAAAACGAACCCATCTCGCAGTAACACTTTACAAGCAGCAATCCCTCCCACCGGTCTGCACGATGCCCGCCCGCCGATACAATCCCAAGCCATGAGCGACGACCAGCGACTACAATCCATCCGCGACGCCATCGCCCAATTCCCCAAGTCGCCCGGCGTCTACTTCCTCAAAGACCGCAGAGGCCGCGTGCTCTACATCGGAAAGGCCAAAGACCTCCGATCCCGCGCAGCCAGCTACTTCCAACCCTCCGCAGACCTGCTCAACACCAGAGGCCCCGAAATCGCCCGGATGGCCACCACGGTCACGGACGTCGATTTCCTCGAATGCGACACCGAGGTCGACGCCCTCCTCCGCGAAGCCAGGCTCATCAAAGACATCCAGCCGCCGTTCAACGCACAACTCAAAGACGGCAAGACCTTCCCCTACATCGAGATCACCACCGGCGACGATTTCCCCGGCGTCTTCGTCACCCGCACCCCGCGACTAAAGGGCAGCAAGCTCTACGGACCATTCTCAAACGTCGCAGCCATCCGCGACGCGGTCAACGCCCTTCAAAAGGTCTTCAAGTACCGCACCTGCGAGTTGGACATCCGCGCCGACGACGAGTCCCGCCGTTTCTTTCGCCCTTGCTTGCTTCATGCAATTAACCAATGCACCGCCCCCTGCGCCGACGTCATCTCCAAAGAGGACTACAAGAAAGACATCGACCGCCTCAAGAAGTTCATGGCCTCCAAACGCAGCGTCATCGTCAAACAAATGACCAAGGAGATGACCACCGCCGCCGAGGCCCGCGACTACCAAGAAGCCGCCCGGCTCCGCGATCGCATCAAGTCAATCGAAGCGCTCGCTCTTTCAGGCGACGTCCACGAAAACGTGCAACCGGAGGCCTTCTTCATCGATCCGGCGGAAGGACTCCGAAAACTGGCTGACCTGCTCGAAATGGAATCGCCGCCGCGCAGCATCGAGGGCATCGACATCGCAAACTTGATGGGCGAAGAGACGGTCGGCTCCCTCGTCTGCTTCATCGACGGCAAGCCGTTCAAGA
>JAJDDU010000440.1 GCA_029260155.1 Phycisphaerae bacterium
AACGGTGCTATACTACCTGCGGACATCGTGCTTCTCCTTCCAGGCCAAACGGAGTTCGTCAAAACACCCGATTAGCCTACGGAGAGCCGATGTCCTTGTCTTTCAAGGGGTTAGGTCAGTAACTTTTTGGGAGGAGAACCCTAAAGAAGGAGCAACCCCACGTCAGAGTCATCGCCGTGAGCGCCCCTGGGAATGAGCTCTTCCTCACAAGCGCAAAGGGCCTCGGAGCCGCCCACGTGTTTCCGAAGCCGTTCGAACTCGCCGACATCACAAGTGCCGCCGAGGAGTTGCTGGGGCAACGGACCGCCCGTTGATGACGAATTGTCTGTTCCCATCTCGGGGAGCAGACCAGATCGGCCTTGGACCCCGTTCGTGACGCCGGATAAACTCCCGCCTATGCCGAATGCGCGAAAAGAACCACGACAGGCGATTCGCCGACCAATGACTTGGCCGGCGCGCGTTCTGATTTCCGTAATGATCCCACTGATCTGCGGAATCGGCGTCGCGGCGACCGGTCTGCCGCGAAAGGCCTACAACAATGCCCCGCAATTCTGGACACTCACCGGCCTATACGACCCAACTCCCATCCCAGTGCCCAAACGCATTCAGCCCGAGAAACGTGCGCCAAACCTGACGCTGACGCTCCGCTACATCACGGAAGGCACGTTGTATACAGTGACTATCTTCCCCGCATTCATTCTCGCCATCTTCATCTACGATCGCCTGACGTTTCGCTATTCCCGAGACGGTTACTTACACTGCCTCGAATGCGGACACATCTTGCGAGGACTTACTGAACCCCGATGTCCGGAATGCGGCAAGACGATTTGAACACGCCCGCTTGGCGGCGATCCGAAGGGGAGCGCGACGCTGCGAATCCAATAGAACCCCCGCTGTCGCTCAACGGCGCCGAGTAATCTCAATGGGGAACGTCGACTGATTGTCTGCGACTTCGATTGGCTGGGAATGCAGTTCATAGGTGAACAGCGCAGAGAAAGGCCGCGGTATCACGCGGTTTATGTACTGATCCACAAAATCGCCGACTTGCGCAATGGTCGTCGTCGGCACGTAGACAATGTCCAGTGGCTGAAGGCGTACGTCGCGATCGGCACCCGCAAGAATGCGATCGATATCCACGTTCAGCACATGCACGCCGTGGCCCGGACACGCACGCATCAACAGAACCGCATCCGACCGCCCGCGAACCGTCAGCCCGCGCGCATGAAACACGGCCTGCACCAGTGTCTCATTCGGATGCAGCAGCACGGCACCGGGCGATTCGATTTCGCCGCCCAGATAGACATGCCGCCCCGATTCCTCCTCCACGATCACCGTCACCGTCGGACTCTTGAGCACATCGGCGTACAACGCATTCAATTCCGCGGTCAACTCCGATGGCGACCTGATCGCTGCCTGCACGTCTCCGACGTAGGCCAGCGAAATCTTCCCGTCTGCCCGAATCGTCACCTCTTGATCGAGCGTCGAATCGCTTGGGTAACGAATGCTAAGGCGATCACCGGGATACAGAAGATAATCTGCGGGCTGATCGGGATCGAAAACCGTCCCCACAAGGGACACCCTCGGCGTCGCCGTACATCCAGCCAGCATCGCGAGTACAACGGGGACGACCCACGCGAATCTAATGTAGTATCCACAGTGTTCTCGGCGCATCTGTATCCACTCGCTCCGCAAAATCCACGGATTGCAATCCGCTCGTCGTGCCCCTAAATCGGTGGCAAAACTACGTTGAGGACGTCACTGAGCACAGCGCTCGCAACCTCCGCAATACTGCTGCCGAGCAGATTCGGCAGAAAATTGTCCGGCAGGCAACCGCTCAGCGACAGCAATCCTGCCGCCGAGGCCAAGTAACAAGAACGTCTCAACATCGGTCTGCTCCTAGCACATTATCGGATGCGCCGCCACGCAAGAGTACCACATTCAGCGGAAAAACCGCTCGCATGCTACCATATAGAGGGCATCGGCCGACCCTGTCAACGCAGGAACCGCTCTGCCGCCGCGTACCCACGAATCCAGGCAGACCGGCCCGTTTCCAGCAAGACTCACAGGGGTAAGACGCGGCCGAGAACGTGTATTTCGCACTTGACATCGCGATGCCAGAACCGGTATCCTTCAATGCGGACAGGTGCTGGGAGAGAGAGGCACCCGCCTACAATCTGGTTCACTCACTAAGGCTGCGGCGAAGTCGCCCGTCGAGGGTCTCTTGATCGTCGACGTGTCACATGTTGCGGTTCTCGCGTGCTGCGGTGTGGTAGTGGATTGGAACGCCTCAATATCGGTGTTGGGAGACGCCGATTGACTTGTATTGGGGCGGGTACAAGGGATTCAGAGGGAGATAAGAGGGATGGGTAGAATTTCTGTCTGGGGTATTCTGGCTGCGCTGGTCGTACTGCCGGCCGTTCAAGCGGAGCCAATTGTCGCCATTGATTTCGTGTTCGTCAACGACGGCACCGGTCCAGCTTACGGCGATGACTTCAACGACGGCGTCCTGGGGCCCGAGTGGGAGGTCGTGGACGGTACGCCGGGACCCGAAGTGGGCACGGTTCTCGAGATGAACGAGAACGATTTCATCATCAACACCACGCCCATCGCACAAGGCGTCGACGTAACGGTCGCTGCCTTGCTGACTGAGAATCTCGGTCCCGAAGACTTCGTGTTCCTCGTGCTCTTTGGCGACAACCGCGAAGACTTCTTTGCCGTCGGACTCACGGACCAAGCCGTGTTCGCGACCGACGAAAATCTGGCGCCGCTAAGTATCGACGGGTACATCGGCCCGACCGTTGGCTTCAAGCTGATCTACAACGCCACGACTTCCGTGCTCACGGTGACTTCCAACGATACCACGATTTTCGACGACGTCCCTAATCTGGACGGCGGCGTTGCGGAAGTTGGATTTGTTGTTATTCCAGAGCCAGCCACGCTGCCACTGATCGTGTTCGCGGCTGCTTGGCTGATGGTGCCTCGTCGAAGACTGCGTTGAACGTCGAGAAGCGACCTTACATCCCCGAAGTATCCCTCGGATCGGCCGGCGCTTCCCCCCGGCTGGTCGTCGCGGTTTGCGCGCTGCTGTTCATTGCGGTCTCATCTCCCTTACGCGCAGCCGGCACGCGCGACGTTATCCGCTGCACCGTCCCCACGCCGCGAAACTGGCATCAGGACAATGTCCTCGGCGCCTACAGGACGGCATGCCAACTCAGTGGCTGGGTCTGCCTGCCCGATCCCATCGAGTGGTGGGCCGCGACCGATGGAGGTTACCAGCAGTCGAAGGTCTTTCAGGCACAACAATGGCAGAACGCGCTGCTTCGAGAAAACAACGCTCAGGTCTTCATTCAACTTGATCCGTATCGCCCGCCGCGCACCGGCCCCCTCGCGAGCCGACTGCCGCCGCAGCTACATAACATGAGCTTCGCATCGCCCGCCGTGCGCAAGGCCTTCACGGAAGAAGCCGTCGTCCGCACGCGATGGTTCAACGCCAAGTACATCTGCCTAGCCATGGAGATCGACGCCTACCACGAACAGCAACCCGGCGACTTCGACAACTTCGTCTCTCTCTTCGCCGAAACGCGCGCGGCCATCAAACGCGTTTCCCCCGACGCCGTCGTGTTCGTTTCGTTTCAGTACGAGCAGTTGCTCGGCCGATTCGCCGCCGTCACCGGTCGCCCCGGCCACAAGCCGCAATGGAATCTCATCGAGAAGTTTGAGCAGTACCAGGACGCCGTCGGAATCTCGTCCTACCCGCAGCTCGGCGGCATCAAAGATCCCAAGAAGCTCCCCGACGACTACTACAGCCGAATCGCCCGCCACACGCGCAAGCCGATCATCTTCACCGAGCTCGGCTGGTCGACCGCCGCCAAATACGGCGGCTCCGAAGCCACCCAAGCCGAGTTCCTCCGCCGTTTCGACCACACGACGCGCACGCTCGATCTCGCCTTGGTGAACTACTTCATGCTGCACGACACCGACGTCTTCGGCGAATTCTTCAAGCCCATGGGCTTGATTGACGCGTCCGGAAAACCGCGCGAGGCACTGGCCGTCTGGAAGAGACTATGGCCGAAAAAATGACCCGTTGCGGCCAACCGTCGGCTTTTCCGGCGATCCGTCTCCCAACCCCGCAGTGCGCAGCGTATAATTCCGAAGTAGGGTTCGGTCCACGACGGCCAAGGAACTGATGAATTGCAATCGTCAAGTCTAAGACAAACTGTGCCACTGCCCTTGAGCGTTGCCGGTTTCCGACAGTGCTTGAGCACAAGCTATTCGTCCTCCGGGCCACCGACCCCATTCCGCAACGCGCGGATGCCTCGGGTGCTTCTCGTCATGGTGCTCGCACTGCACGGACAAGGATGCGACGTCCGTCTGCCCGATGCCGACGACGCGCTTGCATTCTCGATTCGTACGCTGCCGGAGGTCGTCCTGGACACCACGGTCGACGCGACCGAGAGACGCTTTCTAACCGGAATGGTGCCGGTCGCCCTCAAGACACCCGACTTCGACGAGGGCCAACGGTTCCGCGCCCGCGTCGAAGCAGCCGCCCAACTCAGCGACTGTTTCGTATCCCGCCCGCGCATGGACTGGGTCGAGTTCGGACCCGACGGCGATGGCGAATTGAACGAAGACCTCGTCGCCGCCGTGCGCCTCTCGCGCGACAGCGGAGCAACGTGTCTCGTTATCGAAATCGACCCCGTCGCGGACCGGCGGCACGTCGGCATCCTCCCGCCCGAACTGACCGGTTTGGACTTCGCAGACGAGCGGGTCCGGGATCCCGTCAAACGCATGGCCGTACGAATCGCCGACGAGTTCAAACCGACGTACCTGTCCATCGGCGTCGAAATGAACGGATACTTCGAATCCAACCCCAACGACTTCGTCAACTACGTCGCGTTGCACAAGGAAACCTACGACGTTGTCAAAGCCGTCTCCCCCGAAACACAGTTTATCGCCGCGTTCAACCTCGAAGCCCTTCAGGGGTTCTTTGGTGACCTCGACGAATTCAGCAATCACGAGCCGCAGTGGTTCCTGATCGATATGTTCGAGCCAAAGCTGGATGCGGTGGCCTTCTCGACATTACCTTTCGGCTTCTTCATTCGCGCGGTGGTCATGCCGGACGATTACCTCTCGCGCATCGAGATTCATACCTCGCGGGACGTCCTCTTCACCGAGATGGGTTGGCCCGGCGACGCCGGCGACCCGCTGCACTCACCGATCTCCCAGGCGGAGTACCTCGCCCAGATGATGCGCTTGATCGATGATATGTCGCAGGTCCGCCTGGTCGTCTGGGCCAGCGGCTTCGACGCCGACCCCGACACCCCCCTGGCCGAAACCCCCGAATTCAAGACGCTTGGTCTTTTCGACCACCGGGACGTCCCAAAGCCGTCACTGGACGTCTGGACTTCCATACACAGCCTTCCGCACCGACCCTGACCTTGACGCCCCGGCGATTAACCCACCTTGCGTTGATCACGGCGAGGTCCGTGTTGCAGCATCACCCTTTCAGGTACAGCCCCCCACGCGGTGCGGCCTTCTCCAGTTTCTCGCGAATCTCGGCCCTGATCCTGAAGTGCAACACAACGCGCCGAAGCCAGCCAGCCTCGGACAAGGCCTTCGCATACCTTCCGCGAATGTCCCGTTCAATGCGCCCCCGCGTTGCGTCCAGCACGCGCCGCCGCCCGTCCGCCAACAGGCCGCTCGCGAGCCGCTCTCGTCTCCCCATGACCATTTCCTTACTGCTCGCGCGAAAGTGAGCTCAACCGTGACACCAAGTTCGGCATCACTTCGACGACGTGGTCCACTTCATCTTGGGTATTCAGATGTGATAGACTGAACCGAATGGCCCCATGTGCCACGCGCTCCTTGACGCCCATCGCCTTCAGCACGTGTGACGGCTCCAACGACCCACTACTGCACGCCGAACCGCTCGATGCACAGATGCCCGCCTCACTCAGCAGCATCAGAATCGCCTCCGCCTGCAACCCCGAAAACCCGATATTCGTCGTGTTGCAAACACGATCCCCCCCGCCGTTGACCCGCGCGATCGGCACAGCCGCCAGAATTCCCGCCTCTAACCGATCGCGCAGGGCCCGCACCCGATCCACCTCCCCAGGATCACGTCCGAGAATCGCCTCCGCAGCCGTCCCCATTCCCACAATGCCCGCGACGTTTTCCGTCCCGCCACGAGTGTTACGCTCCTGACTCCCGCCCACGATCAACGGCTCGATGCGCGTCCGCCGCCGGATGTACAACGCGCCGATCCCCTTGGGGCCATGAAACTTATGCGCGGACAAGCTCATTACAGCCAACGGCAAAGAAGTGATATCGAGTGGCATTTTCCCGACCGCTTGCACGGCATCCACGTGGAGTGCCACACCGTGGCATTTGCACAGCTCGGCCGCCTCTTTCACGTGGAACAGCATTCCCGTTTCGTTGTTGGCGTGCATCAAAGTCACGAGTGCGGTATCGTTCCGAAGCTTGCCTTCCAACTCAGCTGAGTCCAGGCTACCTTCGTGATCGACGCCCAGTTCGTCGATCTCGTAGCCTTCGTCGCGCAATCGCTCGCAGACTTTTCGCACCGCGCTGTGCTCTACTGCGGACGTGATCACGTGTCGCTTGTTTGGAAGCGCCCGCAACAGGCCGCGAATTGCGAGGTTTATGCTCTCAGTGCCGCCGCTGGTGAAGATCACCTCGCGGGGTTTGGCGCCGATCAGGGAGGCCACCTTCTCGCGGGCCAGGTCTATTTCGTGGCGAATCCGCTGGCCGAAGCGGTGCACGCTCGACGGGTTCGCATAACTGTCCCGCAGGAACGGCAGCATCGCGTCGACGACTTGGGGAAGGGGCTGCGTTGTGGCGTTGTTGTCAAGGTAGATCAGGCGACTCATCGTCGATCTCACTCGGTGATCGGCTCACCTTGCCGCTTGCGGGATTGAAAAACGGCGAGTTGTTCGATGTCCGCGGCGCGGAGCATATTGAGGGCGCGGTTGAAACCAGCTCCGATGTCGTTGGCGATGTGGGCGTCGGAACCGACGCACATCATGGTTCCGCCAAGTTCCGCGTAGCGTTTTATGGTGGCGGGTCCGGGCATGGGATCGGGCATGTCGTTGCGCAGCGTTGATGTGTTCACTTCCGGAACGATGTCGGCTGCCAAACATGTCGTCAGGATGTCCTCGATCACGTCCATGTGTTCCTCGATGTGCATTGAACCGGCGAATCGATCGGAGTAGCGCTTGCAGAAGTCCAGGTGCCCCAGGACGTCGAAGACGCGCGGCCTGTCTCGGTGTAGTCGCTCGCAATGTCGTGCAGCTTCAAGCACCGATAGAAGGTAACGGCGGGTGACGTCGGACGGATCCCGGTCTCTCCATATCTCCTGTTTGTGAATCGGCTGCCCCTCAGACCAGTGGACGCTAAGCAGGACGATGTCGAACTGATTGCGCTCGATGAACGCGATAATCGCGTCCATGTTGTCAGCCTGATAGTCGATTTCCACGCCTTTGCCGATGAAGAGTTTGCTGGCGTGCTGATCGCGCAATTGCGCGATCGTGTCGGCGTAAGCGTTTTCATCGAACACGCAGTCGGGGGTTTCGTCGGGGTGGGTGTCGTAATGTTCGGTGAAGCTGAGCCCAGCCAATCCGAGCTCCAACGCCCGGCGCACGTTGTCTTCGGGCTCGGCATGTGAGTCGAAGGAGTGTCTAGAGTGCAGATGTTGGTCGAACAGTTTCATGCAAACCGCTTTCATTCTCGCGTCCCGCGAATCATACGTCCGTCAGGTCCTGCGGACCAGAGGCGGCGGTAGACGGCGCGACGTCTTGGTGTTTGGAGTGCGCTTGGGATGAGCTGCGCTACTGTGTCGGTGTGGCCTCGTCTTCGGTGTAGTTCCATCAGAAGGTAACTAAGGGCCGCGTTATGTTGCTGGACGGTGAACATGGTCTCGATTGACTCCATGGCTGCGGTTTCATTGCCGGCTGCGATGGCGCGGGCCGTAGCGTTGCGGGCGGCGCTGAGCGTCGCGGTGGTCTGCGACGTAGCAAGCGGCAGGGGCAGGCTTACGGCGAAACAGAACAGCAGGGACACGAGTGCGATGCGCGTAAGCATCGCGCGCGTCGCATCGTCGGGCGGCCGGCTGGTTGCCGTTTCCCATTGCGCGGGCGGGCCGCCGATTACGATGAGCCACAACACGACGGGGACAACCACTGTGTTCAGGGCGATCTGTCCGGAGACGAGATAGGCCCGCGCAGCCGAAAGCGTGAGGTAGGGGCTGTAGAGGATCGCGATCTGCAGGGCTACGAGATACCAGAACGCGCAGAGCCCGATCAGCAGCCCGCCGATGCGTCGTCGCCAACTCACCCAGTGTGAGGCGAGAACGAGTCCAACAAGCGGGGGAAACAACGGCGCGAACCAATAGTAGTCGTCGAGATCAGCTAGCAAGTAGGGCGCGGGATAGCCGACCAACGTGTGTAACAGCTTTGCGGTTGCGATCGCGTGCGGGCGTGTCCACGGGGCAGCAAACCACCACGCTACGGTGGCGGCGAGGCTGATGAGTAAGGCTTTGAGGATGAAGCGTTTCATGACGGCGTGGCGGATTGGCGTACTGCCTTGCGGTTTGCGTAGAACATCCAGACTATCCACAACGGCGCGACAAAGAGGATGAGGAATCCCTGCATGAGGACTGCGTGAGCCTGATCGAACCAGTCGTGGCGATAGGCGGAGACGAGGGCGAGGGTGATGATCCTGGCGATGTTGAGCAGTCCGACTCCGAGCAGGCCGGTGACGATGCCGATGCCGCGCGCCCGCCATGAGCAGGGGAACGCAAGGACCCCGGCGCAGAAGATGGCTGTTGCTTTGATGCCGGTGCATTCGAGGGCTACCTCGATGCTGGCGGTTTCGATGCGAACGGTCGTGTCGGAGACAACGGCCGGTACATTGGCGCGCAGCAGGATCCCCCCGACGACATCGGCGATGAGTTGCTGGAAGTCCCCGCCGCGGTGGCTGCGAAGCAGGAACAGCTCACTCGCACCTGCCAGTGTGACGAGGACGGTGAAGATGATGGCGAAGCGAATGGTGCGGCTGCGCGGATTGGCCGGCGGCGGCGCGTCGTCAGTTTGGCGGACTTCTGTTGTCTTGCGGCGTCGGGTCATTGTTTTTTCCGTGGACTCCTCGCGTGCCTCTATTGTAGCACGGTTCTGGATTGTTCCCCAGCCTCCGCGCGCGCCCACCCCAGCGGCCTAAGCGACGCCTCACGGTCTCCTCAGCGTTGGCCGACCGTTCCAGACATCGTCTTCTCATTGGAGCGACTGCGTCGGCCGTCTAATTGCGGTGATGGTCGTGGACGTGAAAGAAACGCTAATCGCGTGGGCTTCCGCACTCGGGACAGCGCGGCTCCGTCAGCCGAAAGAGCGAGTATCCGCACACGACGCACCTGTTACGTCTCCTCCGCCACCAGCGAACAATCGGAATGCGGCTTGAGAATACTGGATACGCCAGCGGAACGGCGACCAGCATCCACACCGGGAAGTTCATTGCTTGCACCCGGTGGTCCAATCGCGATCGCGCCCGCGACCAGGACACTGATAGCCGTCCCTCGAAACATGACTCCGATCTTCGGCATGCTACGGACACCCGTCGCTTGGTGATCGCTTGCGTACGGCCATGCGTCGATTGGCAAGGCGTACTAGCCCAAAGCACCAGATGATCGCGCACGCCGCGAGTCCAACCTCGGACTTGGTTTCGACGCGGCAATTACCGTAGCGCGAACGGTGTATTGGCTCGGCAAGCGAGAACATCGATAGTGACTTGCCGTCAAACGTTCCCATGGGTGCTAGCAAGATGTCCGTCAGTTCCTCGATCGCCGTGGCATCTGATGTGGGATGCAGATCAAGAGCATCGCACGCAAGCAAGAAGTTCGAGCACTGGCTGTCCTCGTTGCATGCGTCAGAGAAAACAAGACCGAACGACATCGCCGAAACGCGCGTCAGTCTGATCTGCGACCATGAACGCTCGTCAACGCGACTTACGCAGACGCGCGCCTGCTGCGCCGGCACGTGTTCTGGCGGTGCTTGCCACCGACGATGGACGCGGTCGCCGTATCTAATGATCAGAACCTCCCTTATGTGCTCACGAGTTGGGTCAAGCTTGACCTCCTCGTAGAAGTGGATCGGTACCGGGTCCGACAGTATGGCTAAGGTCGTGAACACAAACGCACCGGCGAACCCGAAGACTACCCACACAACAACGTTGGATAACAGCCTGACGGCCCCTGACCCCGGCCGGTCTTGAAGCTTTCGTCGAAGTTCTTCAGGATCAAAGCGTCGTCCGCACTCCGGGCAGGTGAGTGTAGGCAGTCCGCGCAACAGATAGCCGCAGTGCCCGCACCTGAGTTCATCGTCCACGCTCCGTGCGATTTCAGTTCTCAATCCAGTGCCCCGAGTAACGTGCACAGCATGCGGGTTGTTTCCGCATGCTCTCCCGCCTTTGAGACTGGTAGTTCCGAGTTGTCGGATTCCCTACCTTAATCGTAGCCACCTGACGCGCTCGACTCAACCGAAACGACCCCTATCGCCATGATTGGTGGCTGGGTGGATGGCCCATCGTGCCAATCCGGTGCCTGAGACCCTCGGCGCAACGATTCCGGCCTGGCTTCCGCGCTGCGGCAACCTGCCTCCGACTCGAATCATCAACGCCGTCAGATTCTGTCTCGCACTTTACAGTGCATCAGCGAGTTTCCTCCGGGGTACTGTGGTAGGAAGCGGGACCCCGCGCTGGCGCTTGGGGCTCGAAAACGGGCGAATGCGCGACATTGCGCTGTATACCATCTCCGTCTCGACACAGTGCGTCTTGCTCGTTGATGCGGCGCGAGCTTTCCGGCGCCGGTTCGGGGCTGAAAACGCTGAGTCGGAGCGTGTAACGGGCGTGTCACGAGCGATTGGCGGTGTCCTTGGTATGTGGGAGGTAAGACGTTATGCTGTTCGGACCCCGGTGGGGACGGTTTATGGTTTCTGAAGGAGAATGGTCTATGAAACGAATGAGTTGCCTGTATCGATCGACTTTGCGAAACGTGTTGGCGGTGGCGCTTTCGGTTGCATTTGTCGTGGCGGCATCGGGATGCTGCAAGCCGTGTAGCCCGTGTGGCGACAGGCAGAAGTGCGGCAAGAAGTGCAGCAAGAGTCAGGCCGGCTGCAAGGACAAGGCCGCTTGCAAGGGCAAGTGCAAGACCCCGTGTAAGGACGCGGACGGCAAGAAGAAGTGCGGTGCGGATTGCAAGAAGCCTTGCTGCGCGAACAAGGCCAAGACGTCGGCATCCGCTGTGAACACGAAGTGCCCGATCTCGGGTCGCGCGGCCAACATGGCGGTCACGGCTAGCTACGGTGCCAAGACGGTTGCGTTCTGCTGTGGCGGCTGCGTGGGCAGATGGGACAAACTCTCCAGTGACGAGAAGTCCGAGAAGCTCGCTTCGGCGATGTAGTCGTTCTTTAGACTCGCCCCGCCCCTGTCATAGCAAGGGGGCGGGGCGTGACTTTCTTGCATGTCTCCATCTTCTTTCCCGTTTGACACAAGGTTGGTGAGCGAAGACGAGCGGTTCATGCGCTCTGCGCTGGACGAAGCGCTGCAGGCGATGGACGGCGGTGACGTGCCGGTCGGCGCGGTGCTCGTTTACGACGGGCGGATCGTTGGCCGGGGTCACAACCAACGCGAACTACTTCAGGATCCGACGGCGCACGCCGAGATGCTGGCCCTGACGGCGGCGGCGGCCAGTCTTGGGAGTTGGCGGCTGACGGACTGCACGATGTACGTGACGCTCGAGCCGTGCGTGATGTGCGCGGGGGCATTGGTGTTGGCCCGCGTGCCGCGGTTGGTGTTCGGTGCGGATGATCCGAAAGCCGGTGCGTGCGGATCGGTGTACGACATCGTGTCCGGCGGCCAACTGAACCATCGCGTTGACATCACAAGCGGGGTGCTCGGGGAGGAGTGCTCTGAAGTGCTGCGCGCGTTCTTCAGGCAACAGCGGGCGTTGGGTAAGAAGTGATCGGTGTGCGAAGCACTGGCGGGCAAGCCGCCAGTGGCACGCGCGCGATTCTAGAGGGATCACCGGTTGAAAATCGGTGCCACGGCTTAGTGCTGCACCTTCTGGCGCGGGCGTGGTTCGACGGGGGCGTCCTTCCCGGGTGGGGGGATCTCGACGTTGAGGATGACCGGGGTTGCGCCGGTGAAGTATTGCTCGGCGTTGTGGCGTTTGTAGGCGTTGAAGAGGGCTGCGGCGAGGACCATTCCGCCGGTTGCGCTGACACCGGCGACCAGGGCGTCGGTGGATGCAGGGATGCGTCCGGGCAGCCAGCATTGGGCGAACTCCAGCAAGGCGACGCATGATGTGGTGAGAATGCCGACCGTGATCCGCAGCCACCAGCGCGGGACGGTCCCGGCGACGAGGCCAAACGACGCGATGAGCGCGCCGAGAGTTAAGAAGCGAAACGACTGACGCAGGGCGTCCAGGATTGCGTGGGGAAGTTTGTTGGGGAGGTAGGCCGTCAGCGGGATCCACTCGATTCGCGTGTGGGCGCTGTCTGCGGTGGTAGCGTCGAATCGGAACGGGGCTAGCTCGCAAGCGACGATGTATGTGACAGACAGGATGCAGGCTACTCCGATCACGCGGCGCATGCCTTGCACGCGTGCGGTGGACCCGGCATGCTGGTGCCAACCGGACGCCGCGATGATGCTCGGATAGAGGGCTGCACCGGCCACACCTCCGAGAAAACGCGTCAGGATGCGCGTTGCGTCAAACCCGACTGATATCACGAACAGCCCGACGAAGGTCAAGGCCATCGCGAAGGATGCGGTCACCACACATGTTCGGGTCGTCGGGGACCACCGGTTGGAAACCGGTGCCACACCTTGTCCGGCGTTGCGTTGTCGCCAATGGTGGACGAGGAGGACTCCAAGGACGAGGAACATGAACACATCGGCGACGTAGGCGATGCGCAGTTCCCACAAGCGCAGCGGGGCTACGGTGTCTGCGGGCTGGAACGCGAGCGTGACCTGATTGACGCGCTCGAAGAGATCGGCGTGTTTGGCGAATGGCCACAGGTAGGCGTGGCGGGCTGCGCGAGCGATGCGAGAAACATCGAGTGTTACGTCGAAGGGCGCAAGGGCGGCAAGGGCGACGACGCAGGTCCAGACGCCGGCGACGAGGGCTGTGGGTGTTCGTAGCAGATCGCGCTTCAGCGCGGAGATGAACCGCCCGAACAGCTTGGATTCCGGAAGATAGACGAGGATTCCGACGGCCGTGCCGAGGACGTTGCATACGACGTCGCCGACGGAGGCGATTCGCGAGTAGACGATCGTCTGAACGAGTTCGAGGCCATAGCTCAGCAGGAGGGCGAAGGCGAGGCAGAAAAAGGCGGCAGTGAAGCGTTTGTATTTGCGGCGTGCGAGGCTGGCCCTGAGGGCGAGTCCCAAGGGCAGGTAGAGCGCGATGTTGCTCATCGCGTCGGGCAGGCCGACGTGGGTGATCGGGATGCCCAGGAATGTTGCGTGTATCCGGTCCTGCTGTTGGACCGAGAAGTCGAACGGCAGGAGCGATCCGTAGATGATGAACGCGGCGAACGCGATGGTGAAGATGTCGATTCGGTAGGGTCTGCGCATCACAATTCAGTGCCGCGCGGACCGGCGGGCGCTGTGCTCAGTCGTCCAGGTCCGCGATTTGAAGGGTCCGTGCGAGGGCATCGAGATCGTAGTACTCTTGCATGGCACGGCCTTTGGACATTTCCGCCTTCCAGACAGACCACGGCATTCGGCAGTGCCCGGTTTCGTCGGGGAATACGCGTCGCACGTTGCCGCCGAAGTGTTTCTGCCAATACCAGATGCCGCGTCCGGTGTCCCACTCTTCGTCGGAAACGGTGACCGGCCCGCGGAAGTTTGGGTGTTTGCTGAACCACCTCCACCATCCGCATCCGTGTTCCCACTGGTCCTTGCTGGCTGCGCGCGTTGTTGCGTAGGCCAACCCCGGGCAGGGCAATCCTTTTCTTAGCCACCAACCTCGGGGCTTGTACGCAGCGGTTTCGCCGTCGTCGAGGGCATCGAACGACCGGGCGAGGTGCTCCATATTCTGTCGGCTCACGAGCAGGTCGCTGTGCCAGCAGGCCATTCGTGGTGCGAATGTGTAAAGAAACTCCATGGGGAAGTGCGGCCAGAGGGTCGGCAGTTTGAGTAGTCTGTTGGCGTCGAAGCGTACCGCGCCGGGAAGAATGGTGGCTTCGTCGACTCGCGGATCGCGCCCCACGACCGGCGTCCATCCGAATTCCATGACCAGTCGCTGCTGTATACGGCAGAAGCGATCATGCACGTTCCAGCACAGCCAGGGTCGTTCGATGCCGGCCAACTGTTGGCGCCAGTCGTCAATGGCGAGTTCAAGAGGACCGAGTTCCGGCCCCCATGCCTCCCAGTCTCCGGTGCCGAGGTGGTGGTGGCGGTAGTGGCCTGGTTCGACGTCTGCCCGCGTGATGCCTTTCTGGTCGGTTTCCACGGCGGTGATATCGGTCGTTCCGGCGGGACGCTTGGGTAGAATCCGCAAGGATTGCGTTATCGGACGAGGCAATCGGGTACTGGCGATTGGCAAGCGGGCATTGGTCCGGTGTCTGCGGCGGCTTGGAGGGCGGCGGATGTTTCGCTCGCGACGTGGTTCCAGGCGCGGTGACGATTGGCGACCGCGATCTGTGGGCGACTGAGGCTGCGCGAAAGCGTTTCGAGTACCGCGCGGTGAAATGCGGTGTCGTGGCTCAACGGGACGACGGCACCGCAATCGGGCGTGACGAGTTCTCGGTTTCCGCCTACGTCGGTGGTGACAACGGGCAGTCCGGTGGCGAGTGCTTCGGCGATCGCGTTGCAGCAGCCTTCGTTGGAAGAGGACAGCACGAAGAGGTCGGCTGCAGCAAGCCAACGGGCGACGTCGGCGGCGGCGAGATTCCCGGTGAAGGTTACGAACTGTTCGAGGTGGAGCCTCTTTGTGAGACGTCTCAATTCTGCCTCGAATCGTCCTTCACCGCCTTCGGCGCCGATGATGACGTAACGTGTGTCGTGATTGGCGCGGATGATGTCCGGGAGCACGCGGAGAATGCGGTGCACGCCCTTGCGGCGGCAGAGGTGGCCGACAGTGACAAGCAGTGTCTCTCGTAGCGAGCGGCCGAGGGTCTGGCGGGCTTCGTTGCGGTCAGCAAATCGAAAGGTCTCGACATCGACGCCGTTCGGGATGACTCGAATGCGTTCGGGGGCGACTCCGACGCTCTCCGCGAGGTCGGCGAGCTGTTTCGATACGGCGATGACGCCTGCGGCTTGGCGTAGGGCAGAGACGATCGACGGGGCGAGGAGGGGACTTGCGAGGCAGCGTCCGAGTACGCCGCGGAGAGTGACAGTAAATGGCACTTGGAGCGTGTGTGCCACTCGGGCGGCGGCCACCGCGTCCGGCCAGCTGAAATGCGCATCGATTACGTCCACGCGGCCCCGCTTTGCCCACGAGGCGAGCAGTGGCCGTACCGTGCGTGCGTAGAGGTACGGGTTCAGCGGCCTGCTCAACCAGGGAATGTAGCGCATGCATGCGTGCCAGGTCGGTGGCGGACCTTCGGATCGAGTGACGGTATCACGGCGGGCGGTCCAGAGTGGAGTGGGGATGGGGTTGATCATGCGTACGCTGTGGAGTTTGCTTAGCGCGCTGAGGCGGCGCTGTACGAACAAGCCCGCGTGCGGTGTCGCGTCGGACGGGTAGCACGAGCTGAGGGATACGATGTTCACGCGGCGTACTCCGAGGGCTCTTGTTGGCGGCGGAGTTGCGCCGCGGCGATGCTGTCGTAATAGAGCGCGTAGTGTTCGGCTGCGCGGGATAGGTCGTAGTCGCTGATGATCCGTGACCGGGCGGCTGCCCCGAGCGCGCGGCAAATCTCGGGATTGGGCAGGAGGTGCTTCATCGCTTGAGCGATCGCGGCGGGATCGCGGGGCGGGACGATTATGCCGCAGTGTGCGTGCTTGATGAGTCGCGAGTGGTCGCCGACGTCGGTGGCGATGACGGGCAGTCCGGCCGCCATGGCTTCCATGACGGCGATGCTCATTTGTTCGTATTGACTGCTGGATAGGAAGAGGTCGGCTACGCGCAGTAGGTCGGCGACATCGTGGCGTTCGCCGAGGAACGTGATGCGCGATCGTCTGTTGCGGGCTTGAGCGTCGTGTTCAAGTGCGTCGCGCAGCGGTCCGTCGCCCGCGATGAGCATTCTCAAGGGAGGCGGGCACTGCGCGGCCGCTTCGATGGCGGCGGCGTGATCTTTGACGGCGACGAGCGAGCCGATCATGACGACGACGCGTTCGTCGGGGGCGATTCCCAAGCGTGCGCGCAGGGTATTCCGATGTGTGTCCGGTAACGGCGCGAAGTGGTCTGCGTCGACGCCGTTTTGCAGTACGTGGACGTTTTGAGGGGTTGCGTTGAGTTCCCGTGACAACTGCTCGGATCCCGCGTGGGCGACGGCTGTGAACCGCCTGGCGGCGAAGTTGAACCATCGTGCCCGGCGGCGGCGCTGTGCGCAGAACCCGGTGTCGGTCTCGAGCCCGTGGAATCCGAGAACGAGTTGAGCTCGGTGTCTGCGAGCGAGGCGGCAGGCTAGGATGGCATCGATCCAGGTTCCCCAGTTGCGCGCATGCACGACGTTAGGTTTGTGGCTTGCGATGACCTTCGCAAGCCGCGGCGCTACGGTGCGGCTGCGTCCACTCGCGTTCAGGGCGATGGTCTTGATGCTCGGGGGCAGTTCGTGGACGAGCGGTCCGGCGGAGCGCAGGGTACACACTATGTGGCGAATGCGTTTGAGCGCTGGCTGATCCAGTAGGGAAATCAGCCCGCGCTGGGTTCCCCCGATATTAAGCGAGTGAACCAGGTGTAACACCACCGGGCAGGAGCGGGTTGTTGCTGGCCCAGTCGTTGATGTCGGCATGCGATGATCCTTGTTCGAGGGCCAGCGACTCGGTTTCGATTTCGCTTAGCGTGACTCTCTTCAGACACCCGGGCAGCGCCAGGATCCACCAGAATGATTCGGTGTAGAGACGTTCGGTGAAAAGCTGCGTGCCGCAGGAAATCATGAGCGACAGCAGCAGGCCGTAGGCCATGAAGCGTGTCCATGGCGGGTCGGTGGTTCGGTCGGCGCGGCGGTGGCAGTACATGGTGCTGTAGATGGAGGTCAACAGGATGACGGAGAACAGGGCGAACCCATGCATGCCGAGTTCGGTAATGCACAAGATGAAGGTGTTGTGTGCGGCGCGCATTCCGACCTTGGGGTCGGTACTCATGATTGCCTTCGGGAGGTTTCCGATGCCTACCCCGAGTGGATGTTCGGCGACGACTTGTCGGGCGGTGATCCAGATGGTGATGCGTCCCATGGCTGCGCTGTCGGTCTGGATCGACTCGCGACTCTTCAGCGTGGACATTCGATCCCAGAAAAGGCTGTCGGTCAGCGCGTACGCACAAAATCCGGCGACGCCAACGGCGAGGTATGTCTTCAGCCTCTTTCGCTTTGGTGCCAGAAACACGGCACCCAATGTGCCGATGAGCAATCCGACGAACGCAGAGCGCGTCCTACACAGTACGATTGTGTTGACAGTCAGCGCGCCGCTGAGCGCGGGGATGGCGCGCAGGAACCAAGATCGGGTTGCGAGGAAAGTCGCGCCGATGAGGGGCAGCATGGAGGCCATGTGCGCGGCGAGCCCGGAAGAGTGCCTGAAATCCGGCCCGCCGACGACTTCCAGTCTGCCTCGGGAGAATGCGCCGCGCGGCGCGGTCCACGCGTCATATCCGATGTATAGGCTTCCAATGACCAAGGCCCACATCACCAACGTGAAGCTACGCCGCGTCGTCGTAACACGGGTAAGACAGAAGAGAAATATCATCATCTTGATGAACTTGTCGGTCAGTACGGGGCTGTTCGTCGTCGGTGCCAAGCCGATGAACTCGCTGAGCACGACGGTGAACAACAAGCCGATGGCACACACATCCCACAAGCTGACCAGCGGTCGCACGGGTCGCAGCCTGGGTAGGTTGATCAGGATCCCCATCATCAGGCAGAGGGCGGACGTCATCGAATAGCGGATGCCAAGCGACTCAAGCGGTTTGTGCCACCACGCATGCTCGGGATAAATCTGGTAGATGAGCATGTAATTGACCACGCCCAACGCCGGGACGATGAGCGACGTCGCCGACAATCCGACGAAAGACAAGACGAATGCGATGGTTCGTAGAGGCAGCATGACGGGCTACAGCGGACAAGAACTCTGTTCCAGAATCCACGCATCGGCGGCGGGCGGACAGTAGGGTTGCGGGATGCTGTGCTCCAGGCGTTCTATGAGCCGGGGCATCCAGTCGTCGGCACGCAGTTGCCGGGCGAGTCGACGCGCAGCCACCGCCATCTCATCGCGCAGCCGCTCATCGCGCAGCCGTTCGATCGCGGCGATGATCGTCGAGGGGTCGTGATCGTGAACCGCAATCCCGCAGCCGCTCCGCGTGACCAGACGATCGACGAACGAGCCCCGTGGCACGATGGCCAGGATCGGCCGGCCGAATTGAAGACAGTCAACGATCTTGGAGGGAAAGCAGCCTTGCACTTCCCGTGGGCAAGGCGTACGCCTGCCGAGGAGGACCACGAAGACGTCGGCGCGCGCGAGTTCCTTCATGGCTCGAGCGTGTGGCAGCCAGCGAGCGCCGTGCGCAGCCGGCAGACCTCCGCAGGCGTTTGGATTGGTTAGCAGTGTCAGGTCTACGTTCGGCGCAGTCTCAGCCGCAGCCAGGAACGCTTCGGCGGCGCCGGCGTGAGGCTCGTAGAGGGCGCCGCTGTAGGTCAGTCGAAGTCCGTCGCTCGTACGCGGCGCTGCTTGATCCAGACGCTCAGGGGGGACGCAATGGGGCAGCACCCAGCATCGCGCGAAGCCGCGGCTGCGGTAGTGGGCGGCGAACTCCTCGGTCGGGACGATGATCATCCACGCGCGCTTCAGGCAGACGCGATCGACCCATGTCCACCACAGGCGTCGGAGCGGATTGCGAAACATCATGCTCTCGGCGCACAGGTCGTGCATGTAGAGGACGAGGGGTAGACCCGTGATGCGCGCGAGCAGCCATCCCGCCAGCAGGCTAAGCCGATGGGGAAAGACGGCGAGTACGCGTTCGGCCTGCCACGTTCTGTGGATGCGAAGCGCGGCGCGCACGACGTTCCAGATCGCGCGAACCACGGTGGGCCAGGTGCGCAGCGTGGGCTGACTCTGATCGTCGTGGGGCCAGGGTACTGCGGTGATGGGGATGCGATCCTCGAAATCCGAAGCGGCGTTGCGGTGATCGGTGATCTCGCGGTTCGGAAACGAGCGGGTGATCACGCGAAAAACCCCCGGCGGAGCCGACGCGAAGAGCGTCCCCAGAACGCCGGCGGACGCGCGATTCGTCGGTGGCCAATGCCACGAGACGATCAGTGTGCGCGGTCGTGATTGAGTTGTGTCACGGTCTGTCATTGGCCCGTCTTCATCGCCAGGTTCGCCCGCCGCTCGCGCCGCGACGATTTTCCGTGTGTTTTATCGGCGGATGAGAGGGATCGGTGGACAGGTTTATCGGTTGGATGGCCCGATAATGATCGGAACTCACGGCCTTGCCATGGCGGTAACTGATTATCGCGATGAACCCGGCGAGAAGCGTCGACTTCGCTGGTTCCGATGACCGAACGCCGTCACAAGGCGTTTTTCGGTTTTCCGAGACCGACGGAATGGGTATGATACGCGCGGGTGTGTTGAAATCACCCCCGGAGCCCAGGAACCATGCTTTACCAGTCGCCTCTCCCAGCACAGTACGACGAACACTCCCGCGGAGAGTTGGCAGATCGTATTCGCCGGCGCAAGCAGGAGTTAGGTTCCTGCCTGGTGATCCTATGCCATCACTATCAAGACGATGACGTCGCCCAGTTCGCGGACTTCACCGGCGACAGCTTGAAACTGTCGCAGATCGCAGCCAGCCAGGAGCAAGCCGAATTCGTCGTCTTTTGTGGCGTTCACTTCATGGCCGAAAGCGCGGATATCCTTACCGCCGACTCGGTCAGGGTCGTTCTGCCGGATTTGTCCGCCGGGTGCAGCATGGCCGACATGGCCGAGATCGAACAACTTGAGGATGCTTGGGAGATCCTGTCAGAAAGTGCTGGCGCCACGGTCATCCCCATCACCTACGTCAACTCAGCCGCCGCCATCAAGGCATTTTGCGGCCGCCACGGCGGAGCATGCTGCACCAGCAGCAACGCAAAGCAGGTGCTCCAGTGGGCGATGTCCCAGGGTGACAAAGTGCTGTTCCTTCCCGATCAACACCTGGGCAGAAACACAGCCTACACGATGGGGCACGCACTTAATGAAATGGTAGTGTACGATCCAAAGCGTGACTGCGGCGGGCTAAGCCCAAATGAGCTAGCAGACGCGAAGTTCTATCTTTGGAGCGGACACTGCAGTGTGCATCAGCTATTCACGCCGACAGACGCAGACCGAATACGAGAGCTCGATGGGAAGTACTCGATTCTCGTTCACCCCGAATGCTCCTGGGAGGTCGTTCAGAAAGCGGACTGTGTCGGCAGCACCGAGTACATCATCGAGACGGTGAGGGACTCTGTCGCCGGCTCGCACTGGGCCATTGGTACAGAAGTACACTTGATTAATCGCTTGGCCAACGAGCATCCCGATAAGACGGTGCGTTCCCTCGCCCGCGTCCAGTGCCTCTGCACGACAATGTACCGCATCGACATGAAACACCTGCTGTACAGCCTCGACGCGCTTGCGGAAGGCCGGGTCGTCAACCAGATCTCCGTGGACCCGGAAACCAAGAGACAAGCCGTGATCGCTCTGGATCGCATGCTCGCGAACGCCTCGTCACCCCAAACCGCCACTGATTGAGCGAAGCGCGCGACAACCGTCGCGACGGATGCGTTCTGGCCTTGAAGAAAGCGATGTAAACGCGTCTCGGATCGAGCTCCGATGAAGTGCCAAACGTGCTGGCCAAGCAGGGCGTTACGCGATTCCTTGCGAATGACCCGCTCCTCGATCAAGTTCGCAGGATGAATCAAATACGAAACAGGCCTTGACAACTCGACGCCCTTCGTATACGCATATCCATATATGATAGCTTCCCTGGCGACAACTCCAGATGTCTTTCGAGCTTTCGCGGACCCGACTCGGCTGCGGATTCTGAACCTGCTGGCCGAGGGTGAGGCCTGCGTGTGCGATCTTTGCAGCGTGCTGGACGAAACCCAGCCGAAGGTCTCTCGCCACCTAGCATACCTGCGGCGGGCCGGGCTGGTCGATGTACGGCAGGAAGGCAAATGGAAGCACTATCGGATCAAACGCGATGCACGAGGCCTGGAGCGCACATTGATCAACTGCGTGAAATCCCGCCTGCGCGAAATCGACGTGTTGCAGGAAGACCTTGAACGTCTACGGAGCGCCCAGGGTGCGTGCTGTGAATGAGTGCTGTGTTGCGGAGGCGACGCTTTCGGAGCAACGATGATGGAACGCGCATGTGCGGCGAGCGCAATCGGGGAATGCAAGCGGCTCTCCTTCCTCGACCGCTTCTTGACGCTGTGGATCTTCCTGGCGATGGCGGTTGGCGTGGGTGGCGGTTACATGTTTCCCGGCGTCGAAGGAGTCATCAATCGGTTCCAGGTCGGCACGACGAACATTCCGATCGCCATCGGGCTGATCCTGATGATGTACCCACCGCTGGCCAAGGTGAAGTACGAAGAACTCAGCGACGTGTTTCGAGACTTCAGGGTCTTGGGCCTGTCCCTTGTACAAAACTGGGTCGTCGGACCGATCCTGATGTTCGCTCTGGCGGTTCTTTTTCTGAATAGTCATCCCGAGTACATGGTCGGGTTGATCATGATCGGCCTGGCCCGTTGCATTGCTATGGTCATCGTCTGGAATGACCTGGCCGAGGGGGACACGGAGTACGCCGCAGGGCTGGTCGCCTTCAATTCGATCTTCCAAGTCTTGTTCTTCTCCGTGTACGCTTGGCTGTTCATTAGCGTTCTTCCACCACTATTCGGGCTGAAGGGTGCGGTCGTAGCGATCACAATCGGCGAGATCGCCAAGAGCGTGTTCATCTACCTCGGCATCCCGTTCCTAGCGGGCATGTTCACACGATTCACGCTGCTCCAGCTCAAGGGCCGTGAGTGGTACGAACACAAGTTCATTCCCAGAATCTCGCCAATCACGCTCGTCGCGCTGCTGTTCACGATCTTGGTGATGTTCTCCCTCAAGGGCGACTACATCGTTCAGCTACCACTCGACGTCGTCCGGATCGCGATTCCGCTGTGCATCTACTTTGTCGTCATGTTCCTCGTGTCATTCTGGATGGGCAGGAAGATTGGCGCCGGTTATGCTAAGACTACGACCATCGCGTTCACGGCCGCGAGCAACAATTTCGAGCTCGCCATTGCGGTAGCAGTAGCAGTCTTCGGGATCAACTCCGGTGTGGCGTTTGCCGCCGTCATCGGTCCGCTGGTCGAGGTACCCGTGTTGATCGGATTGGTGAACGTAGCGTTCTGGTTCAGGCGCAAGTACTTCGTGACAGGTACTCAAACCGCGGCAGACTTGGCGGGTTGACGTGGATGAGCATATACGGTTTAGATCGATCGTCGGCTCTTTTTGGATGAGGATAATTGTAATGGGAAAGACTCTGACTCTGTGTGCAGCATTCGGACTTCTGCTGACAGCACTCGACACGTCCGCACTAGCGGAAGAGGGGAGCGAATCCTCAACAGGCGCGAAGCAAGTGCCGGCGGCATCAGCGCCGATCGGCGGGATACAGGAACTGACAGGTGCTCAAGCGCTGGAGAACGCAGCCGAACACGGCAAGTATGCATTCGTGTTCTTCTACCGGAACGAGGACGCGCGCACAGGAGAACTTCGCTCCGTGTTCGATGGCGCGTTAGCCAGGATCGCGGACCGCGCGGAATCGCTCGTCATCCGAGTGGACGATCCCTCCCAAAAAGACGTTGTGGACCGATTCGAGGTTCGCTCCGCGCCTATGCCGTTCGTCCTTGCCGTGGCTCCCAACGGCGCAATCGTGCACAGCTACCGGTCGGCGTTTTCGGAGGAACAACTGGTGGATTCGTTCGTCAGCCCCGGCATGGAGAAAGCGCTGAAGTCGCTCCAAGACGGCAAGATGACTTTCCTGTGCATACAAAACGGTAGCACGAAGTTCGACGCTGAAGCGATGAAGGGAGTCACTGAGTTCAAGAACGATCCAAAGTACGCCCAGACAACAGAGGTCGTTACGATTGATCCAAGCGATGCGGGCGAGGCGCAGTTCCTTAAGAACCTTAATGTAGATCCGAAGACGACTGAGGCCGTGACCGTTCTCCTCGCTCCTCCCGGGACTACCGTGGCCACATTCAAGGGCGCCACTCAGAAGAGGGTACTGCTCGCATCCGTCGCAAACGCAACCAAGAAGAAACCCTGTTGCCCTCCCGGCAAGAAGGGCGGCTGCGCGCCGAAGAAGAAGGGCAAGTAGGGAGAGCAGCGATGCAACTAAGAACGCTTGTTTGGCGTGAGCTATTCGAGCGCAAGAATCAGCTCGCGACGAGCTTCCTTGCGATCTTGCTCGGTATCACGGCCATCGTAGCCATCAAGAACATCACCTTCTACTCGGAGAAGGCCGTCGCTCGGGAGCTCGACGCGCTTGGCGCTAACATCCTGGTTCTGCCCAAGTCCGCGACGGTCCAGGACTACTACAGTGCCGACATGCAGGAAGAGACGTTTCCCGAGGAGTATGTCACACGCCTGTCCATGTCGGACCTGCAGGGACTGGACAACCTCTCACCGAAGCTATCCGTGCCAGTGAAGATCCAAGGGCGGGAGTTCACGTTGACCGGGATCCTGCCGAAGAGCGAATTCCAAGCCAAAGCCATGTGGGAAGGCGCCGGCATCTTTACGAGACCAGCGGAAGGCTGCGGTGAGATCGCCGACGTTCCTGACGTCTTCAAACCCCCGGTCAAGGAAACGCTGGTTCGCAAGCGCGTCATCGACGATCTGGGATCCGGAGAGGCGTTGGTCGGTGCTGACATCGGCGAACTGCTCAAGATCGCGGAGGGCGACTCTCTCGACCTTCTCGGCCGAACATTCAAGGTCTCGGCCGTGTTGCCTCAGACCGGCACCGTCGACGACTCACGCGTGTTCGCCCACCTGCACACCGTTCAAGAGATGACGGATCAGGGTGCGGTCATCAACGCGATGGAGATCGTCGGTTGCTGTCAGGAGATTTCGGCCGGGCTTGTACAGAAGATCAACAGATTACTGCCCGATGCCAAGGTCGTGACGGTAACGCAGGTCGTGGAAACGCAGGTCAAGACCAACCAAATGATGGCCAGTCTGTCCACGGTGTTCCTTGTGATCATCGTGCTCGTCGGCGGCGCTAGCATCGCCAACTACATGTACGCCAACGTCTTCGAGCGCCGGCGTGAGATCGGCACGTTGATGGCCTTGGGCGCGGGTTCATCCGTCATTCTGCGCATGTTCCTGCTGAAGGGACTGCTGCTCGGGCTGGTTGGCGGTATCGGCGGCTATATCCTCGGCACGGTGTTTGCCGTGACGTTCGGGCCGCGGTTGGCGGGAATCGCCGTAATGCCCATGCCTGTGCTTGTGTTGTGGGCGGTCGGCCTGTCCGTCGGTATCGCGCTGGTTGCAAGTTGTCTGCCGGCGCGCAACGCGGCGCGTCTCGATCCCTGTGCAACGCTTCAGGAGGTTTGATCCATGCTACGAATGGAAGGAGTTAGCAAGAGATACAATCATCGCGCTTCCACCGTTACGGCACTACGCGATGCCAATGTTAAGATGAACCGTGGCGACTACGTGTCCATTGTAGGGCCAAGCGGCAGCGGCAAGAGCACGCTTCTCTTGATGCTCGGCGGAATGCTCTCTCCGACAGGCGGGCGAGTTTACGTCGATGGCACCTCTCTGTACGACATGACGCCGAATGAAAGAGCGACCTTCCGAAAGAAGAACATAGGGTTCGTGTTTCAGACGTTCAATCTCGTCCCCTACTTGACCGCACTTGAGAACGTCCAGATCCCGCTCTTCCTGGCCGGCAAGAACGACGCGGCACAACGAGATCATGCGACCACATTGCTCGAACGCGTGGGGCTCGGCGACAGATTGGACCACAAGCCGTCGGAGCTGAGCGTGGGTCAGCAGCAACGCGTCGCACTGGCCCGAGTGCTTGCCAACGATCCGGCCGTCATCCTCGCGGACGAACCCACCGGGAATTTGGATCCGGAGACGGGCGGACAGGTCATCGACTTCTTCGATGATCTGAACAAGGAGGGCCGAACCATCGTGATGGTCACGCACGATCCCCGCGCCGCGGAACGCGCCAAGACGACTCTTCGACTCGTCGAGGGCACGGTGCTCAATGGGCAAGCCGAGTCAGCAACGAGCCGCAAATGCATAACGCCGGCGATGTGAAGAAACGAGTGCTAATCCTGTGCACCGGAACTCTTGCCGCAGCAGGTGGCCGAAGGGTGGTGGCGGAAACTCGGCGGCTCATGGGGCGCGTGTTTCGCAGGATCGAAGCCTGTAGGCTTCGCGCACCCACTTGCCGTCGAAGCCATGCGCGAAGCAGGTGTCGATCTGTCCGCACAAACGAGCAAACACGTCGATGAATCTGTCGGCAGACCGCTCGATCGCGGTCAACCAAACTACTCATGCAATATACGGGCTGGCGGTTGTGTGGCCTGCCTCAGGCCAAAGCGTCGGACTCCTAGCTCCGAATTCGGAGACGAACATTGTCAGTCAGTTCCTCGCACAGTTCTCCCCCGAACTTGCTTCGGAGGTACACGCCGTGATGATCTGGTCCAGGCCGGATTCCGCACGGCTCATACTCTGGAAGTCCCAGCCAACGTCACCGCGATCAAGTTGCCGCCGTACTCGCCGGAACTCAACCCGGTCGAAAACCTGTGGCACTCCCTGCGCAGCCACCACTGGTCCAATCGAGACTACGACAACTACGACGCATTGATACAAGCTACCACACACGCTTGGCAGCAAGCGGCACTGATTCCCGAAACGACCAGAACCGTCTGAGCACCTCCGCATTTGGACAGCGCGAATAATCGATGTGAATCGCATAAGAGCAAGCGCCAAGTCGTGGAGTCACCCTGAATGGTAACGTCGCCGGCGATGGAGTAATTCGTGTTCCCGCCAATACTCGATAAACATCTTCCACGGCAGGGTGTATCCACAATGCGAGTCAAATGAGACGAACACGTTCTCTTGGAGAGGGATAGAAAGCTGAGAAAGTCATTTCTTTGTTTCCTTGTCAGAGGTTGAAACGGGGACGCAGCTAGCTGTGGAGATGTGGCATCAGAGACAGCGGGGATTCGGCGGTGCATCTGTTCGGTCGGTCCGCTATCGCGAGACAGACTTGGAGAACATCATCGATCGGACGGAGGAGAAGAAGACGAGCACGAGAGTACACCGGGGCAAGAGCGCGAACAAACGGTGATTGTCTCTATTGCTCCGGCTGCTTGAAGGGAAACGGACTTGCCAACCGTCGAGGCAGCTGGCCCGTAGAGCCGGGTGCACCGAGAGGTGCTTGCCCGCTTCACGAGAGGCTCCTGGAATCGAATCACCTCTGCCAAACGAAGTTCCATCCAGGCTCTTCTCGATAGCCGACTCGTAAGTGCGGGAGACCGTGCTGGACCCGCCCATGCCCCGTGAGGCGTCAGCTTCTCAACAAACGGCCTGCGGTGAATCGGGTTCCAAAAAAGGTTCTCCTCCCAAAAAGTTACTGACCTAACCCCTTGAAAGACAAGGACATCGGCTCTCCGTAGGCTAATCGGGTGTTTTGACGAACTCCGTTTGGCCTGGAAGGAGAAGCACGATGTCCGCAGGTAGTATAGCACCGTT
>JAJDDU010000045.1 GCA_029260155.1 Phycisphaerae bacterium
CCATCATGGTAGGCGGCGAGGCCGCCACGCTCGAACGCGCTCGCCCCGCGCTCGAAGCCATGGGACGAACGATCGTCCACTGCGGCCCTAGCGGGGCGGGCCAGCTCACCAAACTCTGCAACCAGATCATCTGCGGCATGAACCTTCTGGCCGTCAGCGAGGCGATGGTCTTCGCCGAACGCGTCGGGCTCGACCCCGCGACGACGCTGAGAGTCGTCTCCAGCGGGGCGGCCGGTTCGTGGGCGGTCGACAATCTCGGCACGCGCATGCAGTCGCGAGATTTCGCGCCGATGTTCATGATCGACCTTCAGCAGAAAGACCTCGGCATCGCGCTGCGATCCGCGTTTGACATGCAAGCCCCCCTACCCGGCACGGCGCTCGTGCATCAACTGCTGGCAGCCAACCAAGCCGCCGGCGAAGGCCGAGAGGGCACCCAAGCTCTCATCAAAACACTCGAACGCTTGGCCGGCGTCGACACCGATCGCTAGTGAAGCGACGCATCTTGTCCGAGCCGCGACCGTAAGGGGCAGACCATCACCCGAGTAGAGATAGACGAGTCGCCTACTTCTGCGACGGATCGTAAAAGGCATCCAGCACGCGCTCGCCATCGAGCGGCGTGACTTCGTACAGCACTGCCCTTCCCAACTCGCGGCGAAACACCCGCAAATCAACGTCCTCAGGAACTGTCAGGCCGGGGTCGTAGTTCAGCTTGTCAACGAAGACGATCACGCCACGCCCGTCCACCCGAACCAGCAGCATGAGCGTGCGCTCAGTAATGACGTGGGCATAGCCGAGACCAAGTGGAACGACACCCGATGATTGGGCGAGCAGGAGAGGCTGGTTAACCGATTTCGCAAAAACGTCGGAGAATTCCGCGTCGTCTTTGCAGACCCAATGGGGCTTGAACTCGTTTTTCTCGGCCACCCGGTAGGCGTCCGCCAACGTAGTCTCGCTGCTCCATGCGGGTATCACGCCACTTGCAGACGGACCCTCATCGGCAGTGTAGAAGTCCGCGATACGCCAAACGCCCACCGCCGCCATGGCGAGCGCAGCCGCAACCACGAACCCCCGCGCAAATAGCCTAAACGTCCCCGATCCGTTTCCGCCATCTGAGGTATCGGCCGCCGCTTGAGCGATCACCGCGCGCGTCAGCGCCCCGTCGGGCGGCGCGAATTGTTTGGCAAGGGACTCATCGATGCGCTGTTGCCGCTTGAGCTCGCCACGCAACTCCTCCTGCTGCCCGAGCGTCTTCTCGAATTCAACGATCTGGGACGCGGTCATGAGACCGTCCAAGTACGCGTCGATCGCATCGACAACCGTTCCGTCTTGCAATTTGATGTGATGCGTCATAACGCGTCTCCTCGATCCGCCCCGAGCGGGCCGTGCGTCGCAGCCAAGCGTTGACGCAGAAGTTTACGCGTTCTATGCACGTGACTCATCGCAGTGCCCGGCGGAATGCCCAGCAGCGATGCAATCTCCGAGTATTCGAGTCCGTCGAGGGTCCTCAGCAGCAGACACGTCCGGGCCATCTGCCCCACCTCGTCCAGCGCGCACGACACGCGCTCATCGAACCCCGCGCCGCCGCGTTCCCGCTGGGTTCCGTCTGCGAGCCGGACGGACGGCGCCTGTTCCGGGACTTGTTCGATGAATTCCGACGAATCGCCCTTGCGGCCGTGCTTCTGTTCCTTTCTGTTGTGGTTCAATGCGACGTACTTCACAGTCTTGGCCATCCACGCCGTAAAGTTTGTCCCAGGCTGGAACTGGTCGATTTTCCGCAACCCAACGATGGCCGCCTCCTGTACGACATCCTCTGCGAGCGCGGCATCGCCCATCACCCCCACGGCAATCCGCCAGAGGATGTTGAATGATCGCCGATACTCGGCCGCAAAGTTGAATGGCCCCACAGAGACACCGGCGTGGGGCGATCCATCTGCGTTGGGCTGAGCGTGTTGCACGGACCGCATCCTATCTTCTCATGTTTGTTGTCGGCAAGAGCTTGCAGGATCTCCCAAGCTCAAAAGCGACAGGCGACGACGATTTTTCCCTCAGACCCGCACCTCGTCGGGTTGTGAGCACGGTTATCAGCCGCTAGGCTACCGCCTGTTTGCCCCGTGTCACGCTGGCGGTAGGGCTTGGTTCGCTCGGGGACTTGGACTCGTGAACAAGGTAGAAGACAATGCAAAAAGTGAAGTATAGTGTAATCCTCGCCGCGGCTGCGGTGTCATGCGTGTTGGCGGCAATCACCACAGCCGAGCCGACTGACGCCCAAAAGAAGGCATCCGAAAAGGACGGAAAAGTCTACGTCACCATGACGACCACATTGGGTGATATGGTGATCGAGCTAAACCGCGAACGGGCACCCATCACCGTCGCGAATTTCCTGAGCTACGCCGACTCCGGTTTCTATGAAGGCACGATGTTCCACCGCATCATCAAGAGCTTCATGATACAGGGCGGCGGTATGACCGAGGGCTACACCAAAAAGGGAACCAAGGAGCAGATTCAAAACGAAGCCGACAACGGCCTCAAGAACACCTACGGCACGCTGGCCATGGCCCGCACCGGCGCCCCGCACTCCGCCACGAGCCAGTTCTTCATCAATGTTAAAGACAACCAAGGAACCCTGAATCACAAGGGCAAGAATCAGCAAGGCTGGGGCTACTGCGTGTTTGGAAGAGTCATCGACGGATTGGATACCGTTGAGAAAATCCGCAACACGCCGGTCCATCAGGATCCGCGTGCCGACCCCAGACAGCCCGCAGCCGCCGACACGTCCGTGTTGATCACGAACGTCGTTCGAGCCGACACGTCCAAGCTCACCGAGGCCATCGCCAAATTCGCAGGAGAAGATACGACGCAAGCAACGAAAGACGCTGAAGAAGCCAAGAAAAAAGCAGAAGCATTGGGAGGTGGAATGGACGCCGGAAGAGCACTGGTCAAGAGCAAGGACGTTGACATCAGCAAGGGCACGACTACAGCCTCGGGCTTGTGGCACGTCGACGTGAAGGCAGGCGACGGCGATGCAGTGCCGTCCGGCGCCAGGGTCACGGTACACTACACCGGCTGGCTGACCGACGGCACGGAGTTCGACTCCTCAGTCGGTCGCGGCAAGCCTGCAACCTTCAACATCAACGGAGTCATCCGCGGATGGACCGAAGGCGTCGGCAGCATGAAGACCGGCGGCAAGCGATTCCTCGTCATCCCGCCCGAGATGGCATACGGTTCCCAAGGCCGTCCGAGCATCCCACCGAACGCCGTGTTGGTCTTCGAGGTCGAGCTGATCGAAATCGCCGGATAGGACGACTTCGCAAGTCGATCATTGGCCACTTGAGGGCGATCAAAGCGACACTACAACATGTCCGCTGAGGGTGCCTGCGCGCCGTGCCCCGACGGCAGGTTTCCGCGCATTAACTCTCAAAACGGCGAAATACTAGATGATTACGCTGCCTATCTTCGTCTCAATTGAGTAATATCTTGTTTATGGGTCATTCGGACGCGTCGCCGCGAGGGGCAGAAGGCGGGCGTCCGAGCGAGTCAACGTTCGCCGAATCCCGCGTGGTCTCGTGGTCGCGATCACGTGCGGAGTGTGCGTCGGCGGGCGAGTGCTTTGAGTGAAAGAAACGGTACGTATCCCCCTCTCGGCGTTCGAGAACGTCGACCGGGCCGGTTGTACTTCAGCCCCCCCCGAAGCGCGAGCCAACGGCGTTATTTAAACGGAGTCCAAAAGTGACGAGATTGATGTTGAGTTCTACGGTCGCACTAACTGCTCTTGTTGGGTCAGTCGCGGTTTCGTTCGCGGAAACCGATCGCGACGCCGCGGTCATCGACGCTCACGCTGCCAAGCGAGCGATGTTTGAAGCGACGCCACAAGCGCGTCTCTTCGAGCGTATGGGTCGAGCAACGGACGCGTACGGGACCGCCCTCGCTTGGGGCAATAGCCCCGAGGACAGCGCCGAGCAGTTTCGATGGAGTCACACAGAGATCTTCGGTGTGGCTGCGGGAGATCTCGACTGGCGAGGCCCGCTGGCCGACGGACGTCACCTTCAATCGGTGATGTTCCAGCAAGATACCGGCACCTACAAATTCACGCTCGTCTACTACACGCAGCGCAAAGACGGCATCCTGGTATACGGCGCCGACCTGCGAAACCTAGTACGCAACGAGCCCGGATTTCCCGTCGTGCTGGTCCGCAGCAGCCTGCGTGACTTGGGCGGCTTTCAGCCGGATCTAGCGGGTGCCCGCGAGCCCGCGCGCGGTCGCAACACGGCGCTTGCGGCGATTCCGTCGCTGACGAGATTCACCGAGCCGGAGCTGGTAATCTGGGCGGGTGTGGACGACATGGTCGTCGACCCCGAAGTCGCCTACACCTTCGTTGCGGACAACGGCCTGCCGGTCAACGAAGTCGCTCAGAGATGGCGATTCGTAACCGACGCGGCCACCGGTGCGATCCTGTACCAAGAGGATCTCATTCTCAGCATCGATGTCGCCGGCAGTGTGAGCGGCCTTGCGACGGATTTGCCTGGCGCTGACATCTGCGAAGAGGAAGTATTCGAGATACTGCCGTACGGCTTGGTGCGGATCGGCGGAACGGAAGTGTTTGCCGACGAGAACGGCGACTTCGTCATCCCCAACGCAGGCGCAGATCCTGTGACCGTAGAGTCGGAACTCCGCGGCGAGTTCTTCCGCGTTGACAACTTCGGCGGACCGAACACCGTACTGTCGATGGAAGTGACCCTTCCCGGCACCGCGGACTTCATGCACAACGCCGCCAACGCAAACGAATTCGATAGGGCCGAAGTCAACGCCTATCTGCACGCCAATGTCGTGCGTGATCACGCCCTACGATTCAATCCCAATTACCCCACGATCGCGACGCAGACAAACTACTTGATCAACATCAGTCAGAACTCGGCCCAGTCGGGCGGTTTCTGCCCGGGCAACGCCCAGTATCAGGGTGAGAACATGCGTTTCTGCGCTTCCGGCCCGAGCAATCCGAATACGGCCTGGTCCTCCGTCGTATACCACGAGTACGGCCATCATCTGGTCGCGATGGCAGGAAGCGGCCAGGGTGCCTACGGCGAAGGCACCGGCGACGTAGTGTCGCTGATTATCCTGGACGACCCCGATTTGGCCGTGGGTTTCTTTAATAACTGCAACTCGGCCCTGCGCGATGCGGACAACATTTGCCAGTACTCGCCGTCTGGTTGCACGACGAATTGCGGCAGTGCAAGCCACTCGTGTGGCCGGCTTCTGTCGGGGTGCGTGTGGAGCACGCGGAACGAGTTGATCGCCACCGAACCCGAAGACTATCAAGACATTCTCTCCAACCTTGCCATCAACGCCATCTTGATGCACTCGGGCAGTGGCATCTCCCCCGCGATTACGGTCCACTACATGACCCTCGATGACGACGACGCGACGCTCGAAAACGGAACGCCGCACTACGACGAAATCAACGCTGGGTTTGGCGCCCACGGCATGCCGGGTCCTGCACTGTCCCTGCTGGCATTCGTCTACCCCCAGGGACGCCCGAGCTTCTCCGACCCCAACGAAGGCGCTCCGATCGAAGTCGAGATTCAGTCCATCGCGGGGACGCTGGACCAGAGCATTCCGCCGACGCTCCACGTCTCGATCGACGGCGGCGCATTCGCCACTTCGCAGCTCACGCCGACGGGCGAGGAGGCAGCGTTCACCGGAACGCTCCCGCCGGCACCGTGCTTCGCGACGATCGACTGGTTCATCTCCGCCCAAACGACCGAGGGGGCAGAACCCACCAGCCCAAGCGGTGCCCCCGGCGAGACGTTCGGAACCTTTGTGATAACCGACAACATCAATGATGTATTGGAGGACTTCGAAAGCCCGATCGGGTACGCGGTCTCCGGCGATGTCAGCGGCACGTTGAGCGGAGAATGGGAGTTGGGTGTCCCCGCAGGAGGTGGCAGCCGCGGCGATCCCGCGCAAGACTTCGACGGTTCCGGCCAGTGCTACCTCACCGGAAACGCGCCGGACAACACCGATGTCGACGACGGGACTACGATCCTCACGACTCCCGCCTTCGACATGAGCGGCGCCAACGCCGAGTATTTCGTCAGCTACGCCCGCTGGTATTCCAACACATTCGGCGCGTCGCCCAGCGCGGACGTCTTCGTCGTCGAAGTGTCCAACGACGACGGTGCCAACTGGACAAACCTCGAGACGGTAGGTCCGACGGGTCCCGAGGCCGATGGCGGCTGGTTCTTCGTATCGCACAACGTCGAAAGTGTGATCGATACGTCCGAACAGGTCCGCTTCCGCTTCCTCGCCTCTGACCTGGGAGCCGGCTCCGTAATCGAAGCGGCGATCGACGCCCTTCGCATCGACAGAGTCGAGTGTGTCAGCGTGGACAAGACCGCGCCAGCAATCGTCCACAACGACGGACAGTCGACCAATCCGTTTTCAGGATACGTTGATTCACGGGCCGAGAGCTCCGACGGGATCAACCTCGACCTCGGCGTGAACCAGTTGACCCTACGGTTCAGCGAGCCGGTGCGGGCGGTGGGAGGCCTTGACCTCGCCACGGATTCGTTCGACGTGGTCGCCACAGGCGCGACCCAACCGACCGTGACAGCCGTCAACGCATCCGCAAACCCGCTCATCGTGTTAACACTGTCAGGCCCGATTCCGGTCCTTGAGTGGACCACTGTGATCGCCCATGTCGAGGATTTTTCTGGAAACGTCATCGAAAACGCCGGCGACCTTGGCCCCGGCGTCGATGAATCCGATCGCGTGGACATCGGTTTCCTGCCCTGCGACGTGGATCAGAGCGGCACCGTCGCGCCCTTCGACCTACTCAAGTTCCGCGGCATCATCAACGGAATCGACGGCAACCCTCAGGGCGAAGACGCGGACTTTGTGGATATAGACCGCAACGGCACGACTTCACCGTTTGACTTGCTCGCTTTCAGGCAGTTGATCAACGGAGAGGGCAACGCAACGCGCGTGTGGGCGGACGAGTCACTCGCCCCCCGCCCGTAGGCGGTGCTCTATTTCTGAGTTCTGAGTTCCAAAAACTGAATTCTTGATCCCCCTCTCGTCGGTTTGGCCGTACAATGCCAGGCCGACGAGAGGGAGGATATCATGACAACGAATCGCGACACGACAGCCGTATTTCCAGGAACCTTTGATCCTGTCACCCTGGGCCATCTGGATCTCATTCGGCGGGCCGCCAGGCTGTTTAACAGCGTCGTGGTCGGTGTCGGGAAGAACCCGGAAAAAAGCGAGATGTTCGGCCCCGAAGAGCGCGTCGAGATGATCGCGGAACACGTGACCGACATGGGCAACGTGTCGGTCACCAGTTACGACGGGTTGACCATGCGTTTTGTGGAGAAAGTCGGCGGAAACGTCATCGTCCGTGGGATTCGGGACGGATCCGACCTCCGCGATGAAATCCAGTTCGCCACGGCCAATCTCATCGTCGGGGACGTGGAAACGGTGTTCCTCATGACCACCGAACAGCACGCCCTGACCTCCAGCACCCTCATCAAGCAGATCGTCGAGCTGGGCGGAGCAGACACCCAGCGCTTGCGGAACCTGATTCCCGCCAGCGTACTCCGGCGACTCGAAGACAGAACGGCCAGAGAATCCTAATCGCGCCATTCGCCCCGAGCATACTTTGACCCAGTTTCAGTGGAGGGGTAAGATAAGGTAGGTCGACATTGCGGACAGGGGTCCGGACTGCGTCGATCCCGAAAGCGACGATGGAGTGGACAGCCATGCAACCGCACATCCTGGCCTTGGGAATGCCCGGCACGCTCGAGATGATCGTGATCGGAGCAGTCGGACTGCTGATCTTCGGTAGGCGCTTACCCGACATCGCCCGCTCTATGGGCAAGAGCATCGTCGAGTTCAAGAAGGGCTTGCGCGACGTCAAGGACGAGCTGAGCCTTCCCGGCGGTGGCACGCCGCCCTCGTTGCCACCAAGCCCCACACACTCTTCGACCGACGCTGATGCTCCGCCATCGGACACTGAGGCGCAGTCACCCACCGGCAACCCAACACAGCAAGGGTCAAAGTAGTTCACGGCCTTAGAGGTACGTTTGGCAGGGGAACATTCCCCCCCGCTACCCATCAAGCACCGCCGGACGCAGGTCTAGTCCGACGAATCGCCGATCTGAAATGATTTCCTGAAGGCGTGATCGAAGTCGTACACCGCGACAAAGTCGGCCATCGTGTCGTGCGACTCCTTCTGCATGAACTCGTGATCAACCAGAGCGAACACGATTCTGCCGAAGTCCTCAGTGGTCTTGATGTTCCACCTGCCCAAGACCAGCTTGGCCAACAGGCCCCACCGCCGGCGCGCGTATTCTCGGAACGCCCAACAGAGCTCTTCACCGCTGACGTTTCGATTGAGACTCTCGGACCCGCCCGCCTGCTTCACCGCAGCAGCCACCATCGGGTCGAGTGATCCGTTTTCCATCCGCTCCATGACTTCGACCAAGTCGATCGACTCATTCGACATGTACTGTGCAACGAGAAACTGCGGCGGGGTCATGGGCCCGTGCGTCTCGCGCGCGGAATACTCAAGCCCGTCGCGGACAAAGTGAAACGCTGCCTCGGGATAGACGCCAACCGCGTTGGCGACGTCCAAGAGCGTGGTAGGTCTATTTCCTGTCTTGCGGGCCACTTCTATTCGTTCCCTGCCGTTATCGCCAGCATTCTACGAGTTTCCAGCTGCCTTGTCACCGCCGCCGTCGCCTTCCGCAGGTCGCCTGCGACGACGACGCGGCCGCCCGCGACGTTTTTTGGCCACGTTGCCATCCGCCTCGGGACGTTCAGCTCCTTCTGACGGGGCTGCTGCCGGCCCCCGAGGCCGTGACCCCGAACCCGCCCCCGGACCCCTGCGGCCCGGTTTGCGACGTTGGTCTACCTCCGATTTCGGCTGGGAACCGCCCGAATCTTGAGTGATCGCCGGTTTCGGCCGCGCGGCCGCCGCCCTGGGCGGCCTGGAAGGGCGACCACGACGCGGCTCAACCGGCGGGGGCGGGCGAGTCGCGCTCTCCGGAAACTCCTTCAGCCGGCGCTCAAGTATGTCCTCGACCACCACAGTCACCGCACCTTCGCCGCTGGTGAGGGCAATCTGCACCAATTGAGTCAGAACCTGCCGGTCAATGACCGTTCCAAACCCATGCGCCGTCGACAGCTTCTCGCCCTTCTTGGGCAGAGCAGCATCCAGCGACTCGTACGACTCGTGCTCGTAACGCAAGCAGCACTTCAGTCGCCCGCACCGGCCGGATACCTTCGACGGATCCAGCGTTGCACGCTGCAGCTTGGCCATACGCATCGAAACAGGCTTGAGCGCCTTAAGAAACACCTTGCAACAAACCTCTCGACCGCAAGTTTCAAAATCTGCTGAGAGACGCGCCTCGTCGCGCGCGCCAACCTGGTGCATTTGTATGCGTGTCTGAAACTCGTGAGAAAGATCCTTCACCAAGTTGCGAAAATCCACGCGTCCCTCGGCCATGAAGTAGAACACCGAACGCTCGCCGCCAAGCAGGTTTTCGCACTCGACGATCTTCATTCGATCCCGCCCAAGCCGTTGCAACGCGTGTTTCTGCGCAGCCCGAGTCATCTCACGACTTCGGTCCCGCAGCCTCACATCCTCGCAAAGGTCGGCCGGCGTCGCTTCGCGGAGAATACGACCGCTGTCCAAGCGGTACGAATCCGCACCGCTGTTGCGAATGTACTCCTTGAGTTGCGCTCGCGAGACATGCTTGTCGCAGCCATTGCAACTGAGCGAAACCTGCTCGCCAAGCTCGACCCCACGAACGGTCTGCACAACAACTTTGGCACCGCAAGTGAACTTCATTCCCGGAGGATGCGAAAACTCCCCGACGTGCTTCATATAGCCGTAGCGAACTGCCGTCGTGTGGTAGACCTTCTCAAGCCCGTTTCCACACCGGACGTCTTCGGTCTCGCCCGACTCGGACGCGCCACCGCCCGGCTCAGCATCGCCGTCACTGTAGAGTCTGAGTGAAACCATTTGGAGTATCGTCCCAAGCCGCGGGATTCAGTCCGCGCGGACAAAACCCGCGAGCGCGCGCTACGCCGACGCGGTGGCCCCGTCCAAGGCTGCCGCGAACTCCTGCTTGGGACGCAGGCCATGGAACTCCTGAGTGACTTCGCCACCCTGGAACAAGAAGACCGTCGGAATCGTGCTGATCGAATAACGCGTGGCTATGTCGCGACTCGTATCGACGTCGACTTTTCCGATCTTGGCCTTCCCGGCGTACTCGTCCGCCAACTCGTCGATGAACGGACCAAGCGCCTTGCAAGGACCGCACCACTCTGCCCAGAAGTCCACCAAAACAGGCATGTCCGACTTGAGAACCTCGTCGTCGAAATTCGTGTCGGTGAATTGAAGAGTATTGGCTCCAGCCATGATCGCTCCTTCGTGTTAACGCACTGTGAACAGTGCAACGAGTCTACGATCATCCGGCAACTACGTCAATATGAGAGCCCGCCAGCAGGTCAGTGCCCGCGCCCGCCGCCAGGGCCTCCCCGCCCCCCTCTCGGCATCTCGATGCCGCGCTGCGTCATGCGATCGCGCATCGCCGACCGGTACGCCGACCGCCGGGCCTGAGCGTCCGGGCTCCGGGATTCAGAGCGGGTTTTCCGTTCTACCCGTGTACTCGACCGCCGCCCACGCCCGCGTCCATCGCGTTTGTCGGCTTCCGGTTCCCCGTTCGCTTCGCGCTCCCGCCGGCGCGCCTCACGCTCCTTCATTCGCGATTCCATGCCCGCCAGCATCTCGTCGATATGCCTGTCCAACACGGCCTGCTGCTCGTCACCGGATGCGGCGAGGTACTCATCTACACGCTCCTGCGATTCCTGCCTTCGGGCCGTGCGAAAGTTCCCCCGCAGCTCACGGCGCTGTTCGTCGGTGAAATCCTCCCGACCCATCGCGGCGCGGAGCTGTCCCCGGTCAGTCTCCCCTGACCTAATCGCTTCAACCGACAGCTCCTGCGGGA